>JAHECM010000016.1 GCA_024641725.1 Limnohabitans sp.
AATTTTGGCCCTCACAGCGCCCTCAAAGTCGCGCGTCAGCACGCGACTTTCGGCATCGGCACGCATGGCCGAGAGGGATTTGACCTTCAATCCAGCAGCGATTTCTTCACGTTTGACCGCGACGATTTTGTTGAGAATGTCACTCATGCTGTTTTTCCCTAGCAGGCGTTTCAACGCCATTTTTCAAAATTCGAACAAAAACACGGTGCATCACCACCGCCACAAGCACAAACAAAGCCGAAACGCCCAAGGCAATCCAGGTGCCTTCATCTCGCCACATCAGACGGCCGCTTGGCTGAAGGCCACAAATTGAGCCAGCTTGGCTTTGGCCGCACCGGACTCGATGGCCGCCCGGGCACGCGCCACGCCGTCTTGGATGCTGGCGGCCACATTGGCCGCATACAAAGCGGCCCCCGCGTTGAGGATCACGATGTCACGCGCGGCACCCGGCGTGTTGTCCAACACCCCTTTGAGCATGGCCATGGACTCTTCGGGCGTGTCCACCTTGAGCGCCCGGTTGCTGGCCATGGTCATGTTGAAGTCTTCAGGGTGGATTTCGTACTCGGTGATTTGCCCGTTCTTGAGCTCCCCCACCAAGGTCGCCGCGCCCAGACTGACCTCGTCCATGCCGTCTCGTCCATAGACCACCAAGGCGTGCTCGGCCCCCAAACGCTGCAAGGCACGGATCTGGATGCCCACCAAATCGGGGTGAAACACGCCCATCAGGATGTTGGGCGCACCGGCCGGATTGGTCAGCGGCCCCAAAATGTTGAAAAGGGTGCGCACCCCCAGCTCCTTGCGGACCGGTGCCACGTTCTTCATGGCCGGGTGATGGTTGGGCGCAAACATGAAGCCAATGCCGACCTCTTCGATGGATTGGGCAATGCGTTCCGGCGACAAATCGAGTTTGACACCCAAGCTCTCGATCACGTCGGCGCTGCCAGATTTGCTGCTGACGCTGCGCCCACCGTGTTTGGCCGTTTTGGCTCCCGCCGCCGCCGCCACGAACATCGAACACGTGGAAATGTTGAAGGTGTGAGAACCATCGCCGCCGGTGCCCACGATGTCCACCAAATGCCGAGGGTCGGCGACGTGAACCTTGGTCGAAAACTCGCGCATGACCTGCGCCGCCGCGGTGATCTCGCCAATGGTCTCTTTTTTCACGCGCAAGCCGGTGATCAAGGCCGCCGTCATGACGGGCGACAACTCGCCCTGCATGATCATGCGCATGATTTTGAGCATCTCGTCGTGAAAAATCTCACGGTGCTCGATGGTGCGTTGCAGCGCTTCTTGTGGGGTGATGGGCATCTTTGGCTCCTCCGGCTCAGCGCCGGTTAAGAAAATTTTTCAGCATGGCGTGACCATGCTCAGTGAGGATGGACTCGGGGTGAAACTGCACCCCTTCAATGTCCAACTCGGTATGGCGCACACCCATGATTTCACCGTCATCGGTCCAAGCCGTGACCTTGAGGCATGGCGGGCAAGTGGCCCGTGCAATGGCCAGCGAGTGGTAGCGGTTGACAGTGAACTGCTTTGGCAAACCCGCAAACACGCCTTCTTGCGTGGTCGTGATGACACTGGTCTTGCCGTGCATCAGCTCTTGCGCCCGCACGATGTTGCCGCCGAAAGCAGCCCCAATGCTCTGGTGCCCCAGACACACACCCAAAATGGGCAGCTTGCCCGCGAAATGCTGGATCGCCGCCACAGAAATGCCAGCCTCGGCAGGCGAACAGGGGCCTGGCGATATCACCAAGCGGTCCGGCTGGCGGGCAGCAATGCCTTCGAGCGTGATCTCGTCGTTGCGAAACACCTCCACCTCGGCCCCGAGTTCGCCAAAGTACTGAACGATGTTGAAGGTGAACGAGTCATAGTTGTCCACCATGAGCAGTTTGATTTTGTGTGCCATGGCGCTCACTCCAGCCCTTCTTCGACCAGTTCACTGGCTCGCAACAACGCCCGCGCTTTGTGCTCGGTTTCGCGCCACTCCATCTCGGGCACCGAGTCAGCTACCACGCCCGCCGCAGCCTGCACATACAGCGTCTGGTCCTTGATGACGGCAGTTCGGATGGCGATGGCCACGTCCATGTCGCCCGCATAACTGAGGTAGCCGCAAGCGCCACCATAAATGCCCCGTTTGACGGGCTCGAACCGGTCGATCAACTCCATGGCATGGACCTTGGGCGCCCCCGTGAGCGTGCCCGCCGGGAATGTGGCTTTGAGCACGTCCATGTTGGTCATGCCTTCGGTCAAGATGCCCTCGACGTTGCTGACGATGTGCATCACATGGCTGTAGCGCTCCACCACAAAGGCTTCGGTCACTTTGACCGAGCCGATCTTGGCAATGCGGCCGATGTCATTGCGCGCCAGGTCGATCAACATCACGTGCTCGGCGCGCTCCTTGGGGTCGTTCACCAACTCCAACTCGGCGGCCTTGTCTTTTTCGGGTGTTGCCCCGCGCGGGCGGGTGCCTGCCAGCGGTCGGATTGTGACCTTGGTGCCTTCTTCGGTTTTTTCTTGGCGCACCAAGATCTCCGGGCTGGCCCCCACGACATGAAAGTCGCCGAAGTTGTAAAAGTACATGTAGGGGCTTGGGTTGAGCGATCGCAAAGCGCGGTACAAAGACAGCGGGCTTTCGGTGTAGCGTTTTTTGATGCGCTGCCCCACCTGCACTTGCATGAAATCACCTGCGGCAATCAAGTCCTTGGCCGCGCCCACGGCGGCCAGGTAATCCTCTTTGGCAAAGTCACGTTCTGCTGGGTAGGCTTGACTGGCTTTGACCACCGGGGCGCTGACCGAGTACTTGAGCTGCTCTTTGAGGTCGCGCAAACGCTTTTTGGCGTTGGCATAGGCTTCAGCCTGGGCCGGGTCCGCATAGACGATCAGGTAGAGCTTGCCCGACAGGTTATCGATCACGGCCAGCTCTTCGCACTGCAGCAACAAGATGTCAGGTGTGCCCAAGGTGTCGGGCGGGCAGCTGTTTTCGAGCTTTTTTTCGATGTAGCGCACCGCGTCGTAGCCAAAATAGCCGGCCAAACCACCACAAAAACGCGGCAACCCTGGCCGTAGCGCGACCTTGAAGCGCTTTTGGTAGGCGTCAATGAACTCGAGGGGGTTGCCTTTGGCAGTTTCAAGAACCACGCCATCGCGCACGACTTCGGACTTGGCGTCGGCACCAAAGCCGCTGGCGCGCACCAAGGTGTGTGCTGGCAAACCGATGAAGCTGTAGCGCCCAAAACGCTCCCCCCCCACCACCGACTCCAGCAAAAAGCTGTACTTGCCGTTGTCCTTGGTGTGTGCCAGCTTCAGGTACAGCGACAACGGGGTTTCCAGGTCCGCAAAGGCCTCGAGCATGAGTGGAATGCGGTTGTAGCCTTGACTGGCCAGGCTTTTGAATTCAAGTTCGGTGATCACGGCTTAGAGCCTCCAGCTGAGCTCGGCAACCTCGGCGGAGGTGCGTTCAATTCATCCAATTGCCCAGAGCATTCTGGGCGCGGGGGCGGACACGGTCCGCACGGGTCTATGCAGTCAGGCTGGCTGACGCCAGGGCCAGGCTCCCCGGCATTCCGCTGGGGAATGGCCTGGCAGGCGTTCTGCTTGGGTGTGACGGTGGATGTTGAACATGCTGGGTCTAGTGTAGCAAAGCCCTTGCCCCACCCCAAAGCGCTGCGAGACGCTGCGACATTCTTTGCACCATCAACGGTCCTGCCCTGCTTCGGCGGGCGAGGTCGCATCAAGCGCGGGACAAAACGCCAGGCAATTGCGCCAGCGAGTCCAGCCAAGCCAGCGCCAACGTTTGCTGCACAGGCTCGCCATGGTTGTAGCCGTAGGTCACCAACACCACAGGACAACCTGCCGCGTGGGCAGCTTGTGCGTCATTGCTGGAGTCTCCGACCATCAAGGTGCGCTGCGCACTGACTCCGAGCGCTTCACACGTTTTGACCAGGGGCAAGGGGTCGGGTTTTTTGCGCGCGAAGCTGTCTCCACCGAACACCCGACTGAAATGCTCCGCCAATCCTTTGGCCGCGAGCAGATCACGGGCAAATGCAAGGGGTTTGTTGGTCAGGCAAGCCAAGGCCAGGCCCTCGCTCTGCAAGGCCTTCAAGCCGTCCACCACGCCAGGGTAAACCTGAGAGTGCGCCCCATTGATGTGGCGGTAGTGGTGCTGGTAGCGCTGCCAAGCGGGCTCATAGAGCGTGTCTGCGCTTCGTGTGGCACAAACAGGTTCCCCGGGCAAGCTCAGCTGGTGTGTGAGCACCGAGCGGATGAGGTGCTCGGAGCCCTTGCCCACCGTTCGCTCCACCAGCAAGCGCGTCACCGGCGGCAAGTCCACATCAGCCAGGGTGAGGTTGAGGGCGGCCTCAAAGTCGCCCAAGGTGTCCACCATCGTGCCGTCCAAATCGACGATGGCCGCCTGAAAACGGTGCACTGCCATGTCAAGCCAGCGCTTGGCGCATCTGATCCATCACCGCTTTGTAGTCGGGCTTGCCAAAAATGGCGCTGCCCGCCACAAAAGTGTCTGCGCCCGCTTCGGCCACGCGGCGGATGTTGTCGGCCTTGATGCCGCCATCCACCTCCAGCCGAATATCTCTGCCGCTGCGCTCGATCCATTGCCGCGCCAACTCGACCTTGCGCAAGGCGGAGTCGATGAAACTTTGACCACCAAAACCCGGGTTGACACTCATGATGAGGATCAGGTCAATTTCGTCAATCGTCCACTCCAACACATCCAGGGGTTCGGCCGGGTTGAAGACCAAGCCCGCTTTGACGCCCTTGCTCTTGATGGCCTGAATGCTGCGGTGCACATGAGCGCTGGCGTCGGGATGGAAGCTGATCAAATCGGCACCCGCCTCTGCAAAAGATGCCGCCAGCGCATCGACTGGCGAGATCATCAAGTGCACATCGATTGGCACCGCCACCCCATCGGGTGTGCGAGCGTGGGGCTTGAGTGCCTGGCAAATCATGGGGCCGAACGAGAGGTTGGGCACATAGTGGTTGTCCATCACGTCAAAGTGGATCCAGTCCGCGCCGCTGGCGATGACGTTCTTCACTTCATCACCCAAGCGGGCGAAATCAGCCGACAAGATGGAAGGGGCAATTCGGTAAGTGGTACTCATCCCCGTATTGTCGCAGTTACCATGCCGCATGCCCGACCACCAATTCCACATCCACACTGAACCCGAATACCTGCCCGAGCAGAGCGCCCCGGAGCAAGGGGTCTACGGTTTTGCCTACACCATCACCATCACCATCACCAACACCGGCGCGCGTGCTGCGCAGCTGATCTCTCGCCATTGGGTCATTCAAGATGCTTTTGGCCACACCGAAGAGGTTCATGGGCTGGGTGTTGTGGGGCAGCAGCCCTTGTTGCAGCCTGGTGAATCCTTTCGCTACACCAGTGGCTGCCAACTCAAGTCCGCCACAGGCACCATGCACGGTGAATTTTTCTTTGTGGCGGTCGATGGGCACCGTTTTGAAAGTCCCATCGCCCCATTTGTACTGCACGCATCGGCCATCCCAGGCGCCCTGGGGGGGCATCTGCTGCACTGAAACACTGGGCCGAACGGTTAAGCTTGCGGCATGGGTGAATTTGACCTGATCGAACACTATTTCAAGAAGCCAGTGCGCCACGCCGATCTGGGTATCGGCGACGACTGCGCGCTGCTCAGTGCGTCCCCTGGACAGCAGTTGGCCATTTCTACCGACATGCTTGTAGAAGGACGGCATTTTCTAAGCACCGTCAATCCTGCTCGCTTGGGTCACAAGGCATTGTCTGTCAACCTGAGCGACTTGGCCGCTTGCGGCGCTCGGCCCAAGGCGTTTTTGTTGTCCTTGGCCATGCCAAGGGTTGACCGCACTTGGCTTGAGGGTTTCTCTGAAGGCCTCTTTCGCTTGGCCGAAGCCCACGAATGCGAATTGGTCGGCGGCGATACCACGCAAGGCCCGCTGAACATCTCGATCACGGTTTTTGGCGAAGTCCCGCATGGCCAAGCGTTGTTGCGAAGCGGCGCCCAGTCGGGCGATGACTTGTATGTCAGCGGCACCTTGGGGGATGCGCGTCTGGCGCTCGAGGCCTTCAGGGGCACCGTCCAGCTGCCCAGTCCCGTGTTAGAAAGTTCACGACTGCGCATGGAGATGCCCACGCCACGTGTGGCGCTGGGCATGGCTTTGCGTGGTCTCGCCAGCGCGGCAGCCGACATCAGCGACGGACTCCTGGGCGATCTGTCTCACATTCTGCGTGCCAGTGGTGTGGGGGCCTGCATCGATTTGCCCAAAGCCGAGCAGCTTCTGGCGTGCTTGCCTCATTGGCCATGCCCCGAACACCTGCTGCACACCTGTGTGTTGGCCGGGGGGGACGATTACGAACTGGTGTTCACCGCCCCGGCTGCGGTGCGCGAGCAGGTGCAGCAGGCCGCCTTGCTCAGCCAAACACCGGTGAGCCGCATTGGTGCCATCCGCGCCGAACCGGGCATTCAACTGTTGGATCGCCAAGGCCTCGTGGTGCAACGCCAGTTTCAGTCCTTTGACCATTTCGCCACGGCATGAACACACCCGCCCCCTCTGCGCGGCCAAGGACCACGGTGGCCTTCATGCTGGCGCACCCGGCACACGCCATCGCCTTGGGCTTCGGCTCTGGCCTTTCGCCCAAAGCACCAGGCACCTTGGGCAGCCTTTGGGGCTGGTTGGCTTGGCTGGTGATCCAGTCCTATTTGTCACCCGCAAGCCAAGGGCTGCTGATCGCAGCCAGCGTGTTGCTGGGATGGTGGGCGTGCACTCGCACCGCTCAACACATGGGCATTGCCGATCCAGGCAGCGTTGTGTGGGACGAGATTGTGGCCATGTGGCTGATACTTTGGCTGCTCATGCCCACTGGATTTGCGGGTCAGTTGTGCGCATTTGGATTGTTCAGATTTTTTGATGCCGTCAAACCCGGTCCCGTGGCCTGGGCAGACCAATGCTTCAAAGGGATTGGCTGGCGCGGCGGCTGGGGCATTGTCTTTGACGACCTGGTGGCCGCTTTTTGCACCCTGCTCACCATTGCTGTTTGGAGATTGTTGTGAGTCCACACCCCAACTTGTGCGCTCCCTTGGCGGAACTGCTGCAAAAACACCGGTGGATGCTGGCCACGGCCGAAAGCTGCACCGGCGGCATGATCGCGGCCCAATGCACCGATCTGGCGGGCTCGAGTGGTTGGTTTGAACGTGGTTTTGTGACTTATTCGAACCAGTCAAAATCCGACATGCTGGGGGTTGACCCTGCTTTGATTGATCGCCACGGTGCCGTCAGCGAAGAAGTGGCCATGGCCATGGCCCAAGGCGCCGTGCTCCATTCAAAATCGCAAGTGTCAGTCGCAGTGACAGGCATTGCAGGACCAGGTGGCGGCAGTTCGGAAAAGCCCATCGGAACAGTGTGGATTGCGTGGCAAATTCACCAACAGATTTTTACGGCCTTGCACCGATTTGAGGGCGATCGAGCAGCGGTGAGACAGGCCACAATGCTCAGTGCACTCAAAGGACTGACCGAGCACTTACTGAAATTTTAGGCAAAAAAAGACCCGCATCTGCGGGTCTTTTTTCAATATCAGACTGAACTGATATGTGGTTGCGGGGGCCGGATTTGAACCAACGACCTTTGGGTTATGAGCCCAACGAGCTACCAGACTGCTCCACCCCGCGGTATGTGTTGAATTATACCTTATTGCGCCGCTTGTTCGGCAGAAGAATCAGCACGATCGACCAATTCGACCAAAGCCATAGGCGCGTTGTCGCCCACACGGAAACCCATTTTCAGGATGCGTGTGTAACCACCGGGGCGCTTAGCAAAGCGTGGGCCCAGATCAGCGAACAACTTGACCACGCTGTCACGGTCACGCAAACGATTAAACGCCAAGCGTTTGTTGGACAGGCTGTCTTCTTTGGCCAAAGTGATCATGGGTTCGATCACGCGGCGCAATTCTTTGGCCTTGGGCAAGGTGGTCTTGATGACTTCATGCTCGATGAGCGAATTCATCATGTTGCGGAGCATCGCGAGGCGGTGCTCGCTGGTGCGGTTGAGTTTGCGGAGGCCGTGACCGTGGCGCATGGTGCTTTCCTTACTTTATTAAAAAGGCAGCCGTATCAGGTACTGCCCGTGCACACCCCGAAAAATCGGGAACTTTGAATTATCGCTTGTCCAGACCTGCGGGAGGCCAAGCTTCGAGCTTCATGCCCAAAGTCAGACCACGCGAAGCCAGCACTTCTTTGATTTCGTTGAGCGACTTGCGACCCAAATTAGGTGTCTTGAGCAACTCGTTTTCGGTGCGCTGAATCAGATCACCGATGTAATAAATGTTCTCGGCCTTCAGGCAGTTCGCAGAACGGACTGTCAACTCAAGTTCGTCCACAGGACGCAACAAGATGGGGTCGAAATTACCAGCGCCGCCACGTTGGGCAGGCTGATCGAAAGCAGACAACTCGCCGCCTTCCAACTGAGCAAACACTGCCAATTGCTCAACCAAGATCTTGGCAGAAGCACGAACAGCATCTTCAGCGGTGATGGCACCGTTGGTTTCGATTTCGAGCACCAGCTTGTCCAGATCGGTACGCTGCTCAACACGAGCGCTCTCGACGGTGTAGCTCACGCGCTGAACTGGAGAGAACGAAGCGTCCAAGACAATGCGCCCCAATGCTTTGGTGGGCTCATCGGCAAAACGACGCATGGTGCCAGGCACATAGCCGCGACCTTTTTCAACCTTGATCTGCATGTCCAACTTGCCGCCGTGCGACAAATTGGCAATGACGTGCTCAGGATTGATGATTTCAACGTCATGAGGGGTCTGGATGTCTGCCGCAGTGACAGCACCTTCACCATCTTTGCGCAAGCTCAAAGTGACTTCATCGCGGTTGTGGAGTTTGAACACCACACCCTTGAGGTTCAACAAAATGTTGACCACGTCTTCTTGAACGCCGTCGATGGACGAGTACTCGTGGAGCACGCCAGCGATGGTCACCTCGGTTGCTGAATAGCCAACCATGGAGGACAGCAACACGCGACGCAGAGCATTCCCCAACGTGTGGCCGTAACCACGCTCGAATGGCTCGAGGGTGACTTTGGCGCGATTCGCGGCCAATTGTTCGACTTGGATAGCTTTGGGTTTCAGCAGATTGGTTTGCATTCAGACTTCCTGTCAATACCCCCGGCTCGTTACACCGGTAAGGCTGATGAAGCACCCGGTACCACCATGCAAGGCAGTCCGGGAACGATTGAAACGACTCAGGATTAACGCGAGTAGAGTTCCACGATCAACGATTCGTTGATGTCAGCGCCGAATTCGTCACGGTCAGGTACCTTCTTGAAGGTGCCTTCGGCCTTGTCGGCATTGACTTCGATCCAAGCGGGGATGCCCACCTGAGCAGCCAGTTGCAGGGCCTCGACCACGCGGTTTTGCTTTTTGGATTTTTCGCGAACTGAGATCACATCGCCGGCCTTGACCAAATACGATGGGATGTTCACGGATTGGCCATTCACAGTGATGGCTTTGTGCGAGACCAACTGACGCGATTCGGCACGAGTCGAACCAAAACCCATGCGGTACACCACGTTGTCCAAGCGGCACTCCAGCAAAGCCAACAAGTTGGAACCCGTGTTGCCCTTGCGGCGATCGGCTTCAGCGAAGTAACGACGGAATTGCTTTTCCAGCACGCCGTACATGCGCTTGACTTTTTGCTTTTCACGCAACTGCAGACCGTAGTCAGAAGTGCGCTGACCCGATGTGCGGCCATGCTGGCCAGGCTTGGTGTCAAATTTGGACTTGTCCGCGATCGAGCGACGTGCGCTTTTCAGGAACAGGTCAGTGCCTTCACGGCGGGAGAGTTTGGCCTTGGGGCCGAGGTAGCGTGCCACGTGGATTTCCTTTGAATAACAACTACCGCATTCTAAAAATGCGGGAGCCAGGCGATGCAAGCATGGCCTGGCGGTGGGCTTGGTGAAGAATTAGATGCGGCGGCGCTTTTGAGGGCGGCAACCGTTGTGCGGCACCGGTGTCACGTCCGCGATGGACGTGATGCGGATACCCAAGGCACCCAAGGCGCGCACGGAGGACTCACGGCCTGGACCTGGACCTTTGATCTCGACGTCGAGATTCTTGATGCCTTGGTCTTGAGCAGCACGACCTGCCACTTCAGAAGCGACCTGAGCTGCAAAAGGGGTCGACTTGCGCGAACCCTTGAAGCCTTGGCCACCCGAAGAAGCCCAAGACAAGGCGTTGCCTTGGCGATCGGTGATCGTGATGATGGTGTTGTTGAACGAAGCGTGCACGTGTGCGATGCCGTCAGCAATGTTCTTGCGGACTTTTTTGCGGACACGCTGTGCTGCGCTGTTGGAGGGTGCTTTAGCCATAATGGTCTCTCAATCCTGATTATTTCTTCAGTGCTGCAGCACCCTTACGCGGACCTTTGCGGGTACGTGCATTGGTACGTGTGCGCTGACCACGCATGGGCAGACCACGGCGATGACGGAAGCCACGGTAGCAACCGATGTCCATCAAACGCTTGATGTTCATGGTGGTTTCGCGACGCAGGTCACCTTCGATGGTGAATTCAGCGATGTGATCGCGAATTTTTTCCAGGTCACCGTCAGTCAGATCTTTGATCTTTTTGGAATAAGCAATGTCGCAAGCTTCGCAAATTTTGCGAGCGCGGGTGCGACCAATACCGAAGATGGCGGTCAGGCCAATTTCTGTATGTTTGTGCGGCGGAATGTTGATGCCAGCGATACGTGCCATTTTCGTCCTCTAAAACTAGTGCAATCAGCCTTGACGCTGTTTGTGACGTGGATCTGTGCAGATCACGCGAACAACGCCTTTGCGGCGAATGATCTTGCAGTTGCGGCAAATTTTCTTGACCGAAGCCGAAACTCTCATGGTTTTCTCCTAAAACTCTTTGTTAACCAAACAAAAGAGTTTGGTTGGAATGGGTGCCCCGCATGCGGCGCGAAATTCTGGTTCAAATCCATCAGGACTTGAAGCTCGCTTTCTTCAAAAGCGACTCATACTGCTGAGACATCATGTAGTTTTGAACCTGCGCCATGAAATCCATGGTGACGACCACAATGATCATCAACGATGTACCGCCGAAATAAAACGGGACATTGTATTTCAAGATGAGGAACTCGGGCAGCAAACACACAAAAGTAATGTATGCAGCACCGACCAACGTCAATCTCAGCAAAATCTTGTCGATGTAGCGGGCAGTTTGATCACCTGGACGAATGCCAGGGATGAAAGCGCCGCTCTTCTTCAAGTTGTCCGCTGTTTCTCGGCTGTTGAAAACCAACGCCGTGTAGAAGAAACAGAAAAAGATGATGGCAGCCGCGTAAAACATGACATAGATCGGTTGACCGGGTGTCAAGGCAGAAGCCACATCCTTGAAAAACGCCACAACGGGGTTGGTGGTTTCACCCGAGCTGAACCAATTGATGACTGTTGCGGGCAACAGAATGATCGAAGAGGCAAAGATCGGAGGAATCACACCCGCCATGTTCAACTTGAGCGGCAAGTGCGACGATTGGCCACCGTAGACCTTGTTGCCCACCTGACGGCGTGCGTAGTTCACGAGAATTTTGCGTTGGCCACGCTCAACAAACACGACAAAGTAAGTCACAAGGACCACCAATGCCAGAATGAAGATCGAAACCAGAGGACCCATCGCACCAGTGCGAACCAGTTCAAACAAACCGCCCATGGCATTGGGCAATCCGGCCGCGATACCTGCAAAAATCAGGATCGAAATACCGTTACCCAAACCACGTTCAGTGATTTGCTCACCCAACCACATCAAGAACATCGTGCCAGCCGTTAAGCTGACCACGGCGGTCATGCGGAAACCAAAACCTGGATGGATGACCAAACCAGCTGAGGCTTCCAGCGCCATGGCAATGCCCAGGGACTGGAACAATGCCAGGCCCAAAGCGCCAAAGCGCGTGTACTGTGTGATCTTGCGGCGGCCAGCTTCGCCTTCTTTTTTGAGTTGCTCGAAAGCGGGCAACACATAAGTCAGCAACTGCATCACGATGGACGCAGAGATGTAAGGCATGATGCCCAACGCGAACACAGTAAAGCGCGACAAAGCGCCACCCGAGAACATGTTGAACAGGCTCAAAATGCCGCCTTGCTGGCCGTTGAACAACTGTTTGAGCTGGTCAGGGTCAATGCCCGGCACAGGGATATGTGCCCCAGTGCGATAAACCACCAACGCGAGCAGCAAGAAGACCAGACGGCGACTGAGGTCACCGTACTTGCCTGACTTGGCTGTGGAATTAGCGCTGGTAGCCACGGACTTGCTCTTTCACCAACATTCAGGCCAATGAGCCACCAGCCGCCTCAATGGCGACCTTGGCACCCGCGGTGGCACCAATGCCGGTCAATTTGACGGCTTTGGTGAGTTCACCCGACTTGATGACTTTGACCACTTTGGCGATGTGGGGCACGAGACCCGCTTGCTTGAGCGCCAACACATCGACTTCGGCCAAACCCAGATCGCTCAAGGTCGACAAAGTGATTTCTGCGTTGTACTTCAGCAGGTGTGATTTGAAACCACGCTTGGGCAGGCGGCGCTGCAAAGGCATTTGACCGCCTTCGAAGCCCACTTTGTGGTAGCCACCCGAACGGGATTTTTGGCCTTTGTGGCCACGGCCGGCGGTTTTACCCAGACCCGAACCGATACCACGGCCAACACGGCGAGCAGCGTGCTTAGAGCCGTCTGCAGGTTTGATGCTATTGAGTTCCATCATCGGTCTCTCAGAGAACTTTGACCAGGTAGGCGATCTTGTTGATCATGCCGCGCACTGCAGGAGTGTCCTGCAATTCGCTGACGCTGTTGAGCTTGCGCAAACCCAGACCACGAACGGTGTCACGGTGAGATTGCTTGGTTCCAATCGGGCTGCGAACCAGCTGGATTTTCACGGTAGTTTGTGTAGACATGTTCCGTCTCCAGTTCAGGCGAAGATATCTTCGACCGACTTGCCACGCTTGGCTGCCACTTCAGAGGCAGTTGTGCAGTTGGCCAGTGCGTCCAAAGTGGCGCGAACCATGTTGTAGGGGTTCGACGAACCATGGCTCTTGGCCACGATGTCGGTGATACCCACCACCTCGAAGACCGCACGCATTGGGCCGCCAGCGATGATGCCCGTACCCTTGGGGGCTGGAGCCATCATCACACGGGCTGCGCCGTGGTGACCCATCACTGCGTGATGAATCGTGCCGTTCTTCAGGGCAACCTTGTTCAGATTGCGGCGGGCTTCTTCCATGGCTTTTTGCACAGCCACGGGCACTTCTTTCGATTTGCCCTTGCCCATGCCGACTTTACCGTCGCCATCACCCACCACTGTCAACGCTGCGAAACCCAGGATACGGCCACCCTTGACCACCTTGGTGACGCGGTTGACCGCAATCATTTTTTCCCGCAGACCGTCCTCTGGACCATCATTTTGGGGTTTTGCTTGAAATTTAGCCATTTGAAATTCCGATCCGATTAGAACTGCAGGCCGGCTTCACGGGCCGCGTCAGCCAAAGCCTTGATGCGGCCGTGGTAGGCAAAACCAGCACGGTCAAATGCAACCTTCTCAACGCCAGCGGCTTTTGCTTTTTCAGCAATGCGCTTGCCAATCAGCTGTGCAGCAACAGCGTTGCCGCCTTTGCCGGAGGCACCCAACTCTTTGCGGACATCGGCTTCTGCGGTGGAGGCGCTGGCCAACACTTTGGTGCCACAGCCAGAAATAACGCTGGCATAGATGTGCAAGTTGGTGCGGTTCACGCTCAGACGTGCCACGCCTTGCTGTGCAATGCGGATGCGGGTCTGGCGTGCACGACGCAGACGCTGCTCTTTCTTGGTCAACATGATGCAGCTCCTTATTTCTTCTTGGTCTCTTTGATCGTGATCTTCTCATCCGAATAACGGATGCCTTTGCCTTTGTAAGGCTCAGGAGGACGAACAGCACGGATCTCAGCAGCAATTTGACCGACGCGCTGACGGTCAGCACCTTTGATCAAAATCTCAGTGGGTGTGGGGGTTGCCACAGTGATGCCAGCAGGCATCACGATGTCAACAGGGTGCGAATAACCAACGGCCAAGTTCAACTTGGTGCCAGCAGCCGCAGCCTTGTAACCCACGCCGACCAAGTTCAGCTTTTTCTCAAAGCCCTTGGTCACGCCAGTCACCATGTTGTTCACCAGCTGACGCAAGGTGCCGCTCATGGCGTTGGCTTCACGCGAATCGTTGGCGGGCACGAAACTGAGCTTGCCAGCTTCGTTGCTCACCTTGACCAGCGCATGGGCTGCAGTGACCAATTGGCCACCTGCGCCTTTGACGCTGATTTGGTCTTCTTTGATGGACACATCCACGCCAGCGGGGATGGTCACAGGCATTTTTCCTACTCGGGACATTTCGTCTCTCCTGCCATTAAGCGACGTAGCACAGCACTTCGCCACCGACACCGGCTGCGCGCGCTTTGCGGTCGGTCATCACACCTTTGGGTGTGGTGACGATTGCGACGCCCAGGCCGTTTTGGACCTGAGGAATGGCATCGCGGCCTTTGTACACGCGCAGGCCAGGGCGGCTCACACGCTCAATACGCTCAATGACCGGACGGCCAGCGTAGTACTTCAGGGCGATTTCCAACTCGGACTTGCCGTCGTTAGATTTGACTTGGAAGCCATCAATGTAGCCCTCATCTTTCAGCACTTGGGCGATGGCCACCTTCACTTTGGAAGAGGGCACCGACACGCTGGTCTTAGCGACCATCTGTGCGTTGCGGATGCGGGTCAACAGATCGGCAATGGGATCACTCATGCTCATGTTGTATCTCCTGCCGATTACCAGCTGGCCTTGGTCACGCCCGGAATATTGCCTGCAAAGGCAAGTTCACGGATCTTGGCGCGGCCCAGACCAAATTGACGGAATGTGCCACGTGGACGACCGGTGATTTCGCAACGGTTGCGCTGGCGGGTTGGGTTGGCGTTGCGCGGAAGCTTTTGCAGACCCAGTCGGGCTGCAGCACGCTCTTCGTCGCTGCGCTTGGCATCATTGGCAACAGCCTTGAGTTCCGCGTATTTTTTCGCGTACTTGGCTGCCAGTTTTTCACGCTTGAGCTCGCGCTCGATCAAAGCTACTTTAGCCACGTGACACCTCAGTTCTTGAAGGGGAAGCGGAAAGCCGTCAAAAGTGCTTTGCACTCTTCGTCGGATTTGGCCGTTGTGGTGATGCTGATGTTGAGACCGCGCAAAGCATCAACTTTGTCGTACTCAATTTCAGGGAAGATGATCTGCTCTTTGACGCCGATGTTGTAGTTGCCACGGCCGTCAAATGCGCGACCAGAAATACCACGGAAGTCACGCACGCGGGGCAAAGCCACGGTGACGAAACGGTCCAGGAATTCATACATCTGCACGCCACGCAAAGTCACCATGCAACCGATGGGCTGCTGCTCACGGATTTTGAAACCCGCGATGGCTTTTTTGGCCTTGGTCACCACAGGCTTTTGGCCTGCAATTTTGGTCAGATCGCCGACGGCGCTGTCCATGACTTTTTTGTCTGCAACGGCCTCGCTCACACCCATGTTCAGTGTGATCTTGGTAATGCGCGGCACTTGCATGGGCGACTTGTAGCCAAATTTGGCAGTCAGCTCAGCGGCGATTTTGTCGCGATAGAGTTCTTGAAGACGTGCCATTTTTATGCCACCTTGATTTCTTCGCCACTGGACTTGTAAACGCGCACGCGCTTACCGTCAGCCAGTTGCTTGATGCCCACGCGATCAGCCTTGCCAGAAGCGGCGTTGAAAATCGCCACATTGGATTGGTGAATCGGCATAGCCTTGTCGATGATGCCGCCGTTGGTACCCTTCATTGGGTTTGGCTTGGCGTGTTTTTTGACGATGTTGATACCGTCAATCACCAGATGCGAATCATCGGCACGCAACGACACTTTGCCGCGCTTGCCTTTGTCACGACCAGTGATCACGATGACTTCGTCGCCTTTTACGATCTTGTTCATGGCGCGTCCTCTTAGAGCACTTCAGGGGCCAAAGACACGATCTTCATGAACTTCTCGGTACGCAGTTCACGCGTGACCGGGCCGAAGATACGGGTGCCAATGGGCTCCAACTTGGCATTCAGCAGCACTGCTGCGTTGCCATCGAATTTGATGAGCGAACCATCGCCACGGCGGATGCCCTTGGCAGTACGGACCACCACAGCACTGTAAACCTCGCCTTTTTTGACGCGGCCACGTGGAGCGGCTTCTTTGATGCTCACCTTGATGATGTCGCCAACGCTTGCATAGCGACGCTTAGACCCGCCGAGCACCTTAATGCACAGCACGGACTTTGCGCCGGTGTTGTCAGCAACATCCAACCGAGATTCTGTCTGGATCATTTGTATATTCCCAACTTGCACCCCTCTGGCAAGCCACAGCCACCACAGGGATCAGTCTTGGGCCCGTCATTCACACCGCAAACCACTTGCAGCGCTTCAGATTGGGCAGATAACCACGCTTTTTGCAAAGCGAAGCCCTCAATTATGACAGGAAAAACTGGCCGGGCAAGCCCTTCGCCCATTTTTTTCTGTGTTTGAGGTTAAATTTTTGCGCTTCGCCTCATCAACAGCGTAGGGTTTTAGCCGCTGTAGCGCTCACACAAAGCCAAGAATGCACCCAGCTGGGGGTCTTCACCGGTCTCAGCCCTCAGCAGTTCGGCCACTGCGGGCCCCATGGCCTTGGCTTTGGCAGCATCCAAAAACAAGGCGCGCCAACGACGTGCCAGCACATCCTCCACGGTCCATGCGTACTCTTGCCGTGCCGCATAGCGCACCATCGCGGCCGTCAACCCCATGCCCAATTCAACGTCTGCGCCACCACACTCGCGCACCGCCTGCGCATCGCTGCCATACAGATGCCATCCCGGCGGCTCGGACAAGGCCACACCCCCCTCGTGCGGCCCAGCACCTTCTAGCACATGCGCTGCAGTTGCACCACTTTCTCGCCAGGGCAAGCCGCCCTCCTTGAAGCAAGCCGCCATGACATCTTCAGCCATTGCACGGTATGTGGTCCACTTGCCGCCCGTGACCGTCACCATCCCATTGGGATCCACCACGATCGTGTGCTCGCGCGACAAGCGCTGGGTGCCCGCGCCTTCTTTGTGTGTCGCAACCAGGGGACGCAATCCGACCCAGACACTTTTTGCATCTTCGCGACGCACCTCACGCTGGAGCACCTTGCTCGCCTCTTGCAAAATAAACGCCAATTCCGACTCAAATGGCTCTGGCTCTCGCGGCAAGTCCTCGCGCGGCGTGTCTGTGGTGCCCAGAATCAGCGAGCCCAACCACGGCACCACAAACAACACACGGCCATCTTGTGTCTTCGGGACCAGCAGGGCATGGTTGCCCGGCATGAAACTCCGGTCGACCACCACGTGCACCCCTTGGCTGGCCGACACAAGCCGCTGCGCAACGGCTTGGCCGACATCGGCCAGCGCTTGCTCGCGCACCCCGTCGACCCAGACCCCCGTGGCATTGACCACCGCACGCGCCAGCACGGTGTAAACACCTTGCCCGCGTCTGTCTTGCAAGTCCAATGCATAGCGTGCGCCATCCTCGCGCTTGTCCTTGAGGCGATGCACGCGTTTGACGGCCATGTAATTGACCGGCACCCCACCGGCTCTCTCGATCGAACGGGCCAGCGACAGCGCCAGCCTGGCATCGTCAAACTGCCCATCCCAGTATTGAACGCCTCCGCGCAAGCCTGCAGGCTGCACACCCGGCAAAGCCGCCAAGGTTTGGGACCGATTGAGCAGCTGCGTGCTGCCAAGGCCCGACGGACCCGCCAGCAGGTCGTAAATTTTGAGACCCATGCCATAAAAAGGCGTCTGCCACCACCGATAGGACGGCATGACAAATGGCAACGGCTGCGCCAAGTGGGGCGCCAAGCTCAGCAAGGTGGCACGCTCTGACAAAGCCTCACGCACAAGGGAGACATTGCCCTGCGCTAAATAACGCACCCCACCGTGCAGCAACTTGGTGGAACGCGATGAAGTCCCGCCGGCAAAGTCATGCGACTCCAGCAAAAGCACCGAAAAGCCGCGCAGCACAGCATCCAAGGCAACGCCCAGACCAGTCGCCCCCCCGCCGATCACCACCAGGTCGTGTACGGCATGCGGGGCCAATGCGGCCAACTGTTGTGCTCGGTTCATGAATACCCCAAGGAATGTCCGAATTTTTTCGCTTGGTGCATTTTAATGTTCGTTTTTAATCCTTTTACCGGAGTGATTTCCCTAGGCTGCCGTAACGAGTTTTCGTTTATGTTCGAATACAGCCCATCTGAAAGTAGCCATGGACCTGAACCCCCGACAAACCCAATTGATCGATGCCGTGCGACTGCAAGGCCCGGTGTCGATCGAATCGCTGGCAGAACGCTTTGGCGTGACCCTGCAAACCGTGCGCCGAGACGTGCAACGGCTGGCCGAAGCCGGTCTGCTGGCGCGCTTTCATGGCGGCGTGCGCCTGCCGGGCTCCACCACCGAAAACATCGCTTACCGCCAACGCCAAGCCATGCAGTCCGAAGGCAAGCAGCGCATTGCCAAGGCGATTGCCCAGCGCATCCCGAACGACTGCTCGCTGATCATGAACATTGGCACCACCATCGAAGCCGTGGCCCATGAACTGCGCAGCCACAGAGGCTTGCGCGTGATCACGAACAACCTGCACATTGCAGCGGCCCTGAGCACCAACCGCGACTGCGAAGTGATCGTGGCCGGCGGCGTGGTGCGCAGTGCAGACCAAGGCATCGTGGGTGAGGCCACGGTGGACTTCATCAGCCAATTCAAGGTCGACATGGCCCTGATCGGCATCAGTGGCGTGGAGTCCGATGGCACGCTGCGCGACTACGATTACCGCGAAGTCAAAGTCACACGCACCATCATGGCCCATGCCCGCGAAGTTTGGCTGGCCGCTGACCACTCCAAATTCAACCGCCCTGCCATGGTGGAGTTGGGGCACTTGAGAGACATTGATGTGTTCTTCACAGACCAAGCGCCGCCGGCCAACTACTCAGATTTACTGAGCCAAGCGGACGTGGAATGCGTCGTCGCGGCGCTCGCATAACCCCCAAGGACAATTTTGATGCGCTACATCCTCGCCCTGGACCAAGGCACCTCCAGCTCACGCAGCATCGTGTTTGATGCCACCGGACAAGTCGTTGCCATGGCGCAGCGCGAATTCCGGCAGATTTATCCACAGCCCGGCTGGGTCGAGCACGACCCCCAAGAAATTTGGAGCAGCCAACTGGCCACAGTCCACGAGGTCTTGGCCAAAGCCGGACTGCAAGCCTGCGACATGGCGGCCATCGGCATCACCAACCAGCGTGAAACCACGGTGGTCTGGAACCGCCGCACGGGCGAGCCAATTTACAACGCCATCGTCTGGCAAGACCGCCGCGCCGCGCCCACCTGCGCCGCGCTGCGCGCTCAGGGCCACGAAGACACGGTGCGGGCCAAAACCGGTTTGATCCTTGACGCCTATTTTTCGGGCACCAAACTCCAATGGATCTTGGACCAAGTGCCTGGCGCCCGCGCCTTGGCCGAACGCGGCGAACTGGCTTTTGGCACCGTGGACACTTGGCTGATCTGGAAGTTGACAGCGGGCCGCGCTCACGTCACCGATGTCAGCAATGCCGCACGCACCCTGCTGCTGAACGTCCACACCAACACCTGGGACAGCGATTTGATGGCCCTGATGAACATCCCGCCCTCACTCATGCCCCAAGTGATGCCGTCCAGCGCCCACTTTGGCGAAACGGATGCAGCGCTTCTGGGCACATCGCTGGTGATCGGCGGGGTGGCCGGAGACCAACAAAGCGCCCTGTTTGGCCAGGCGTGCTTTTCGCCCGGCATGGCCAAAAACACCTACGGCACGGGCTGCTTCATGCTGATGCACACCGGGGCCAACTTTCAGCCCAGCCACAACGGCCTGATCACCACAGCAGCGGCGCAAGTCAACGCCACGCCCCAATACGCGCTGGAGGGCAGCGTCTTCATCGGCGGCGCGGTGGTGCAGTGGCTGCGCGACGGCCTGCGCGCCATTTCATCCAGCGGCGAAATCGAAGGCCTGGCCCACAGCGTGCCCGACGCAGGCGGCGTGATGTTTGTGCCCGCCTTCACAGGCCTGGGCGCGCCCTACTGGGACGCCAACGCACGCGGGGCCATCGTCGGCCTGACACGCGGCTCCACGGTGGCCCACATTGCGCGGGCGGCACTGGAGAGCATTGCGTTTCAAAGCGCCGCCTTGCTGCAAAGCATGAACCGCGACGCCATCGCGGCAGGGGGTGTGCCCGTCACTGAACTGCGGGTCGACGGCGGCGCCTGCGTCAACGACTTGCTGATGCAAATCCAAGCGGACTTGCTGGGCATCCCCGTTGTGCGACCAGCGGTGACCGAGACCACCGCACTGGGCGCGGCCTATCTCGCTGGCCTGCATGCAGGGGTGTACAGCGGACTCGACGA
>JAHECM010000181.1 GCA_024641725.1 Limnohabitans sp.
TCCAGCCAATGCACAGGGTGTTGCTGCATGACGCTGCGCGCGCCTTCGTCCTCGCTCAAAGCCAGCAAGGCCTCGCGGCACACCTGAGAAAACCCCACGGGGTGGCCACGCACCCCCTGCACGCGGGGAACCGCCACGGGGTGCTGCCTCAAAGCTTGGGCGACTTGCCGCAGGCTGTCGGGCTGAACCAAGGGCAAATCGGCAGGCAAGATCAACCAAGCTGTGGCGTGGGCGGTGGCGGCCACGCCGGTGGCAATGCTCACGCCCATGCCCTGCACTGCGTGGTGGGCAGTGTGTTCTGGCAAGACCATGTGCCAAGGCAAACCGCTGGCTTGCACGGCAGACAGCACATGCTCACGCACACTGCGTGTGCCTTGCGGGGTGCTCAAAAGGGCGTCAAGTTTGTGGCCTTGGCCACCCGCAGCGCGGAACCGCTCACCGCTGCCTGCGGCCAACACAAGGACAACGGGCCCGGCTGGGTGCACGCGGGCTCAGCTCAAATGGCGCAAACCGGGGTGCGCCACTCGGTGTGGGCATCGGTCTCGGCCGAGAAGCTCAGCATGGCATCCGACAGGCCTTTGTTTTTGACCTGCACCAGCTCGGCAATCACCGACACCGCGATTTCGCCAGGGGACTTGGCCCCCAAACGCAAGCCGATGGGGCCATGCAAACGGGCCAGCGCTGCTTCGCTCATGCCAAAGTGCTCGGCCAAGCGCGCTTTGCGCGCTTGTTGGTTGCGACGCGAACCCAGTGCACCCACATAAAAGGCGGGCGAATTCAAGGCCTCCAACAAGGCCATGTCGTCCAGCTTGGGGTCGTGCGTGAGCGCCACGATGGCGGTGTGCGCATCAGGGCGGATCTCTAGCACCACATCGTCCGGCATGCCGCTCAGGTGCGTGACACCGGGCAGGCTCCAGCCGGCTTTGTATTCTTCGCGAGGCTCGCAGACCAACACCTCGTAGTCCAGCGATTGCGCCATCTGCGCCACCGCTTGGCTCAACTGGCCCGCACCGATCAACAGCAAGCGCCAGCGGGGTCCAAAAAATGTGGTGAGCGTGCTGCCATCAAACTGCAATTCCTCGCCGCGTTGGGCGGGGCGTAACACCACGGCGCCGTCGCTCAAGCTCAGGGTGCGCGCCAGCAACTGGTGGGCACTGGTGCGGCTCAAAACGTCTTCGATCCAGTCCGTGGCCAGCACGGGCTCCTGAACCAAACGCAAAGTGCCACCACACGGCAGCCCAAAGCGCGTTGCCTCCTCCTTGGTGACGCCATAGGCGACCATGGAGGGGCGTTGCAGGTCGGCGTATTCACCGGCCCGGATGCGGGCGATCAGGTCGTCCTCGACGCAGCCGCCCGACACCGAGCCGCTGACGCCACCGTCATCGCGCACGGCCAGCAAGGCTCCGGGTGGACGGGGGGCACTGCCCCAGGTTTCCACCACAGTGACCAAAGTGACCTGATGGCCAGCCTGCTTCCAGGCCAGCACATCACTCAGAACGCGAAGATCGAGACTTTCCATCTGCGCCTGCCGCGATCAAGCCGCTTTGATCGCTTCAGCGGTGATCGGCAGACGGCGCACGCGCTTGCCGGTCAGTGCAGCCACCGCGTTGGCAATGGCAGGCACCACGACGGCGGTGGCGGGCTCGCCAATGCCACCGGGCTTTTCGCTGCTCTTGACCAACACGATGTCGATCTGAGGCGTCTCGTGCATGCGCACAGGCTCGTACACGTTGAAGTTGGTCTCTTGCACGCGGCCATTTTTCATGGTGATTTGGTGCTTGAGGCCCGCGCTCATGCCAAACGAGATGCTCGACTGGATCTGCGCCTGCACGGTGTCAGGGTTGACCATGTGGCCCAAATCGGCCGCCACGGTGACCTTGTGCACGCGCACGCTGCCGTCTTTGTTGAGGCTGACCTCGGCCACTTGGGCCATGTACGTGTCATAGCCCTCCATGAGCGCAATGCCGCGCGCACGGCCTGCTGGCAAGGACTTGCCCCAGCCGGCTTTGTCGGCCGCCAGCTTGAGCACGTTGGCAAAGCGTGGCTTGCCTTCGAGCAGCTTCATGCGGTAGGCGTAAGGGTCTTGCCCTGCGGCTTTGGCCAACTCGTCCATGAAGCTTTCGTTGGCGAAGGCGTTCATGTTGTGGCTCACAGCGCGCCAGTAGCCCACGCGGAAACCGCTGTCGTGGATGACCAAGTCATGCTGGGTGTTGGGAATGTTGTAACCCGCCACAGCCGCTTCGGCCATGAAGGGGTCCATGGTCTCTTTGGGCAGGCCAAAGGCACGCTGGGTGATGGACTGCGAAGCCACCTTGAAGTGCATGGCCACGGGCATGCCGTCGCCGTTCAGGCCGGCCTTGATCTGGTTCACACCTGCAGGGCGGTAGAAGTCATGTGTCATGTCTTCTTCGCGGGTCCAGAGCAGCTTGACGGGCTTGCCCACAGCGCGGGAGATTTCAGCGGCTTGCACCACGAAGTCCAGCTCCAGACGACGGCCAAAGCCGCCACCCAAGAAGGTGGTCTTGAGCGTGACGTCTTCGGGCTTGACTTTGAGGGCGGCGGCCACCGCACCGTGTGCGCCTTGCTGGAACTGGGTGGGGCCAATCAGCAACACCTTGTCGCCTTGCACATGGGCCGTGAAGTTCATCGGCTCCAGGGGCGAGTGCGACTGCATGGGCGTGACGTATTCGGCCTCGACCACGCGGGCAGCTGACTTGAGTGCGCCCGCCACATCGCCCTGGGGCTTGGTGATTTCGAGCACTTTGCCGCTGCTCAGGGCTTGGCGGGTGCTTTCAATGATGGAGGCATCGCTCAAAGCGGCCACAGCGCCTTCGTCCCACTGAACCTTGACGGTCTCCGAGGCCTTTTTAGCGCGCCACCAGGAGTCGGCCACCACGGCCACACCGTCGCTGACTTGCACCACGGCTTGCACGCCGGGCATGCCTTTGGCCTGCGCTGCGTCGAAGCTCTTGACCTTGCCGCCAATCACGGGGCACTGCTGGATGGTGGCGTACACCATGCCGGGCAGCTTGACGTCCACACCGAACTCGGCGGTGCCGTTGGTTTTGGCGGGTGTGTCCAAGCGCTTGGTGGCTTTGCCCACAATGCGGAAGTCTTTGGGGTCTTTGAGGGCTGGTTTGGCAGGCACCGGCAGCTTGGAGGCCGCAGCAGCCAGCGAGCCGTAGGTGGCTTTTTTGCCGCCTGGGCCCATCACCATGCCTTTGTCGGCCTTGAGTTGGCTGGCGTCCACGCCCCACTGGGCAGCGGCAGCGGCCACCAACATTTCGCGGACTTGGGCACCGGCCACGCGCAGTTTTTCCCAGCTGCCGCGCACCGAGGTCGAGCCACCGGTGATTTGCGCGCCCAGCAGCGCATTGACATAGGCCGCACCGGGAGGCGCATCGGTGATCTTGATTTGGTTCAAGTCGACGTTGAGTTCTTCGGCCACCAACATGGGCATGGAGGTGTAAACGCCTTGACCCATTTCGGAGTGGGCCACCAAGATGGTGATCGCGTTGTCGTCAGCGATGTGGACCCACGCATTGGGCGTGTGCAGCGTGCCTGCGGCCATGGCCTGACCCAAGGTGGTCGGCAGGTGCAAGGCCATCAGCAGACCGCCAGAAGCGGCTGCACTGGTTTTCAAGAAGGAACGGCGGGAGGTGGTGGTATCGATCATGTCGTGTCTCCAGTCGTTCAGGCTTTGCGCATTTGAGCAGCGGCATCTTTGATGGCTGCACGGATACGGGGGTAAGTACCGCAGCGGCAAATGTTGCCACTCATGGCGTTGTCGATGTCGGCGTCGCTGGGGTTCTTGTTTTTGGCCAACAAGGCCGAAGCGCTCATGAGCTGACCCGACTGGCAGTAACCGCACTGGGGCACGTCGTGCTTGATCCAGGCCACTTGCAGGGGGTGGGTGTTGTTCTTAGACAAACCTTCCACGGTGGCGACTTTTTTGCCAGCCACCCCGCTCACGGGGGTCTGGCAAGAGCGCACGGCCTCGCCGTTGACGTGCACGGTGCACGCACCGCACAAGGCAGCGCCGCAACCAAACTTGGTGCCGGTCATGCCCAGCTCGTCGCGCAGCACCCACAGCAAAGGGGTATCGGATTCGGCGTTGGCGGTGGCCGCTTTGCCGTTCACTTGAAAATTCACACTCATCAGTGTCTCCTTAAGGTGGATCTGACCCGAGGGTCCCATGGTCGTTCAACACGGCACAAGCCTGTCCCCGACTCACGCA
>JAHECM010000184.1 GCA_024641725.1 Limnohabitans sp.
CGGTGGCTGAGCATCAGCACATCGAGCCGCTCACCGGCTTGCGACAACAGCGGCACCAAGACGCGGTGACCCGCATCACTTTCGGCCGAATATTGAGGCCCCGCGTCGTACAACAGGCTGTGCGTGGCCGTGCGCACCCACACCGCGTTGCCCTGCCCCACATCGGCCGCCAGCAGCTCAAACGCCCCGGGTGCCGGGCGCGGCGCGCTCCACAGCATGGCGGGCAACACCAAGGGCAGGCCCCACACGCGCCAGGCCAGCGGCCCGCGCAGCACCAACGCCGTGCCGCCCAGCAAGGCCAGCACCGCCAGTGGCCAAGGCGGCATGGCGAACTGCCAACTCGCGCCCGGCCAAGCCGCCAACCAAGATAGCCACGCCGTCAGCGGCTGCAAGGCCCAGGCGGCCATGTCCCAAAAGCCTGGCCACACCAAGCCCAGCAAGGCCAGCGGCGTGACGCACAGCGTCACCCAAGGAATCGCCACCAAATTGGCCAACAAACCGACCAAGGACACTTGGCCAAAAAACAACACAGTGAGTGGCGTGAGCACCCAAGTGATGACCCATTGCTCCCGCAGCAGCGCCCACAGCCGTCTGGTCCAGGCTTGTGTCCCCCACCAGCGGGCACACACTTGGCGGCAGTGCACCCCCCACGGCACCGGTTCATGCACCACATCAGTGCCATTTGCCTCCATGCTGGTGCGTTGCCCGCTGGATTCGTGCGTGCGGTCGGTGGCCAGCAACACCCCCACCGCCACAAAACTGAGCCAAAAGCCCGGTTGCAGCAAAGCCCAAGGGTCGAGCGCCAGCACCACCACCGCCGCCAGCCCCCACACCCAAGGCCAAGGCCAGTCGCGCGCGGACAGGCGCAAGAGCGCCACCACAGTCAGCATCCAGACTGTGCGCTGCGCTGGCACCCCCCAGCCGCTGAACAAGGCATACGCCATGGCCACCCCCACGCCCGCCACCGCACCCACCGACGGGGCGGGCCAGCGCAAGGCCCACGCGCGCCCCCACAAGGCACTGCGCCGCCAAAACGCAGCGGCCAACACCGCCGCCAGCCACGCCTGCATGGTCACATGCACCCCCGAAATGCTCATCAGGTGCGACACCCCCGTGGCACGAAACACGTCCCAGTCGCTGCGGTCGATGGCGGCTTGGTCGCCCGTGACCAGCGCCGCCAAGATGCCCGCCACATTGGGTGCTTTGCCGTCGTCCCCCGGGGTCTCAGGCGCCCGTCCCAAGCGGGCCAACAGGCGCTCGCGCACCTGCTGGCGTGCCCACTCCACCGGGTGCAAGCCCGTTTGCTCCAAGCGCTGCGGCGGCGGATCGCCCCGGCCCTGGCGCACGTAACCGGTGGCGCGAATGCCCTGCTCCCACAGCCACAGTTCGTAGTCAAAGCCGCGCGGATTCAGCTGCCCGTGCGCCGCTTTGAGCCGCACCCGAAACCGCCAGCGCTCGCCCGCCTGCACCGGCTCGGGCAACACCGCCACGCCCGCCAGCACCTCGTCGCGCGAGCTGCTGCTGTACCAGCCCAAATACAGCTGCGGCGGCAGCGCCAGCGCCTGCGCGCCGTCGCTCGCTTGCTCAACCGCAAAGCGAAAGCGCCAGCCCACGTCTTGCCGCTGCGCCATGGCCTGCACCACGCCCACCACGTCGATGTCGCGGCCTTCCAGCTCGGGGGACAGCCCCGCCATGCGGCTGTGTGCGTGCAAACCCGTCAGGCCAAAGCCCAACAAAGCACCGCCCACCAGCATCGCCCAGCGGCTGCGTCCCCAGCAGCACGCGCCCACCCCAAAGCCCAGCGCCAGAACCAGCGCCAAAACCATCGCCCACAAAGGCCACAACGCCGCCTGCTGCAACTGCGCGGCCACCCCCAACACAAAGGCCAACAGCCCCCAAGCCCCCTGACTGGCCCAACCCAAACGGTGCATGAGAATTCCTCCCCGACCGCGCCGCCTGTGTATTTTTGAATTCAGTGCTTGTGCGTGGCGCGTCTCTTGCTAGTTTAGAGGGCCCCTCTTGCTTTCGTCGAGTACCGCCCATGTCCATTCACGTTGCCCTGCACCACGTCACCCACTACACCTACGACCGCCCGGTGCAACTCGGCCCGCAAGTCATCCGCCTGCGCCCGGCCCCGCACAGCCGCAGCCGCATCCTGAGCTACAGCCTCAAGGTCGAGCCCGAAGAACACTTCATCAACTGGCAGCAAGACGCTTTCGCCAATTACCAGGCACGGCTGGTCTTCCCCAATAAAACCACCCAATTCAAGGTCACGGTGGACGTGGTCACCGAAATGGCGGTGTTCAACCCCTTTGACTTTTTTCTGGAGCCCAGCGCCGAAGAAGTGCCCTTCAAGTACTCGGACACGGTGCGCGAAGAGCTGCAGTCCTATCTGGACAAAAACCACAAAACGCCGCTGTTCAAGAAATACCTCGCCAGTCTGGACCGCAAGCGCCAACGCACCATCGACTTTTTGGTGCAAATCAACCAACGCCTGCACCAAGACATCCGCTACACCATCCGCATGGAGCCGGGCGTGCAAACACCGGAGCAAACGCTGCAACTGCGCAGCGGCTCGTGTCGCGACACGGCTTGGCTGTTGGTGCAGCTGTTTCGGCACATGAACATTGCCGCCCGCTTTGTCTCGGGCTACCTGATCCAGCTGGCCCCCGACGTCAAGTCGCTCGACGGCCCGAGCGGCACCGAGGTGGACTTCACCGATCTGCACGCCTGGTGCGAGGTCTACCTGCCCGGTGCGGGCTGGGTGGGGCTGGACCCGACCTCGGGCCTGTTGGCGGGCGAAGGCCACATCCCGCTGGCCTGCACGCCTCAGCCCTCGGGCGCTGCGCCCATCGAGGGTTTGATGGACGAGGCCGAAGTCGAGTTCAGCCACGAGATGCAGGTCAGCCGTATCCACGAGTCCCCCCGCGTCACCAAGCCCTACAGCGAAGAACAATGGGCCGAGGTGCTGGCACTGGGCGAACAAGTGGACGCGCAATTGGTGGCGCAAGACGTGCGCCTGACCATGGGCGGCGAGCCCACCTTTGTGGCCACCCAAGACCGCGACGGTGCCGAGTGGAACACCGACGCCCTGGGCCCGACCAAGCGCGGCCTCGCCACCGAGCTGGTGCACAAGCTGCGCCAGCAATACGGGCAAGGCGGGTTCTTGCACTTTGGGCAAGGCAAGTGGTACCCGGGCGAGCAGTTGCCGCGCTGGGCGCTCAGCATTTACTGGCGCGCCGACGGCACGCCCTGCTGGCACAACCCGGCGGTGTTTGCGGACGAGCGCGAGGCCAAACACTGCACCAGCGCCGACGCGCTGCGCTTCATGCAGGCCCTCGCGCAGCAGCTGGGCTTGACGGCAGACACCGTGCTGCCCGGCTACGAAGACGCGTGGTACTACCTCTGGCGCGAGCGCCGCTTGCCAGTGAATGTGGACCCGTTTGACGCGCGCCTGGACGACGAGATGGAGCGCAACCGCCTGCGCCGCGTGTTCAGCCAAGGGTTGGCGCAAGAGGTCGGCTACATCCTGCCTCTGCAAGCTGTGCCGCAAGCCGCGCCGCAGGCTGGCCAGAGCGAGCCAACCGAGCCCTGTGCTTGGCAAACTGGCCGCTGGTTTGTGCGCGACGAACGCCTGTACCTGATGCCCGGCGACTCCCCTATGGGCTGGCGCTTGCCGCTGGACTCGCTGCCCTGGGCAGCTCCCACCGAGCGCTGGACACACATCGAGCAAGACCCCTTTGCACCCCGAGGCGCTTTGCCGGGCCCAACGCAAAGCCAAGCCGCTGCCCGTGCGGCCACGCCCGTCAAACTGCAAGCGCGCTCGGCCTCAGTGTTCGCCTCAGTGTCTGCCTCAGCGACCGCAACAACCGCTGCCGCCCTGCCCGATCAAGCGGCACCCCGCTTCAGCTCCGACCCGTCGGTGGTGCGCACTGCGCTGTGCGTGGAGGTGCGCGACCCGAACCGCGCCAACGGCCCCCAAGCCGAGGCCCAGGCCTGGGCCAAGCACAACACCTTGGCCGACAAAACCGGCGTGCTGTACGTCTTCATGCCGCCCCTGGCTCGCTTGGAGGACTACCTCAGCTTGCTGTCAGCGGTCGAGGCCACGGCCTTGCAACTGGGCCTGAGCATCGTGCTCGAAGGCTACCCACCGCCCCGCGACCCGCGCCTCAAATTGCTGCAAGTCACGCCCGACCCGGGCGTGATCGAGGTCA
>JAHECM010000185.1 GCA_024641725.1 Limnohabitans sp.
CGGGTCAGCTGCCAGTCCTCGGGGGAGGACGGGTGGCGCAAAACGACGTGAGGGCTATCCAAGGGCTTGACCGTGCAGTGAAGAAAGCGACAGTGTATCGAAAGCCAAAGCAGTGGTTGTGAAGCCGCTCAGGCTCCGCCCAGCGCAATGACCCAGCGCACAGCCAGCACACACAGCGACAGCACGACAGCGGCCTTCAGGCAGGCAAGCCAGCCATCGCGTGAAGCCGGAACGGCCACAGGCAGCGACTTGTCACCATGCAGCATGGCGGGCAGCAGCGCTTGGTGTTTGCGCAGCTGGTACCAAGCCAGCGCAGCGACATGGCTCAGCACCAGCAAAATCAGCAGTCCTTTGCCCAAGCCCTTGTGCCATGCCGTGGCCGTGCTCACCATGGCGGAGCTTGCCAAGCTGCTCAAAGGGCCCGCGTTGGCAATCTCATCGTCACTGACCAAGCCCGTAGCCACCTGCAAAGCCAGCCAGCAGAGCATGGCGATGACGGACAGCGAGCCCAGCGGGTTGTGCCCCGCCAACATGCGGGGCGTGGTATGCCCGCGAACATAGCGGCGCAGGCTGAGCAAAGGCAAGCGCCACCAGCGAGACCAGTAGCCGCCGACAAATCCCCAAACAAAGCGAAACAACAACAAGGTGAACACCGCATAGCCCAGGCGGAAATGCCACGTCATGGCCGCGCCCCCCATTTGGCCGGTGATGAGCAGGCTGCAGACACAGAGCACCAAGGCCCAATGGAACAAACGTGTGGGCAAATCCCAGATGCGAACTTTCACCATGTCAGGGTGCTCCCTCGTGCGAAAAAGACAGAAACGTGAGAAACTTTGACAGTCATCATGCCCCATTCACACAGGAAAACCCCATGAAAATCAGCATTTCAATGTTCGGCTTATTGACCGCCGTGGCCATGAGCTTGCCTGCGCAAGCCCAATTTGCCAAGCCTGAAGACGCCATCAAATACCGCAAGGCCAGCCTCACTGTGCTGGGCACGCATTTTGGCCGCCTGGCGGCCATGGCCAATGGCCGTGTGCCCTACGACGCCAAGGCCGCCAGCGACAACGCAGAGGTGATCGCAGCCGTGGCTAAATTGCCGTGGGCCGCATTTGGAGAAGGCACGGACAAGGGCGAGACCCGTGCCAAGCCCGAAATTTGGAAAGAAACAGCCAAGTTCAAGGAGGCGGCAGATAAAAGCCAAGCCGAATTGGCCAAGGTCGTGAGCGCCGCCAGAACGGGCAATTTGGATGCCCTCAAAGCGGCTGTGGGCCCAGCCGGGGCCAGTTGCAAGGCTTGCCACGACAACTTCCGCAAAGATTGATGGGCGGCGCTCGCCGAAGCTCAGCTTTCGGCGAGCAGTTTTTCGATCAAGCGGTGCAGCTCGGCAAAGTCGGGCGCACCCACATAGCGTTTGACGATTTCGCCCTGCTTGTTGAGCAAGTAGCTCGTAGGGGTGAGTTTGACGTCACCCCAGTCTTTGGCAACGACGCCCGTGTTGTCAATGGCGACCTTGAACGGCAGTTGACGTGTTTGGACAAAGTTGACCACATAGCTGGGTGGGTCGTAGCTCATGGCCACGGCCAGCGTGTCGTAGCCCTGGTCTTTGTATCGTTTGAAGGTCGCCACGATCTCTGGCATTTCGGCCACGCAGGTGGTGCAACTGGTGGCCCAGAAGTTCACCAACGTGACTTTGCCCTTGAGTTGACTGGACGAGAGGGTAGAGCCGTCCAGCAGCACGAAAGACGACTCGGGCGCGCGTTCTTGTCCGCAACCGGACAAGCCCAGCAGGCAAGAAAAAAGCAAGGTGGTGATGAGTCGGCGGGCCATGGCGTGATTGTAGGCGGGGCCTTGCGGCAAGGCGGTCAAATGTCCCCAGTCAAATGACCCCTTTGACACGCAAAGCGGCTTGCTGCTCTGAGGAGTAACCCAGTACACCGCCCAGCACGTCGGGGGTGTGTTGACCCAGCAGTGGCGGAGGCATGTCCTGGCGCACAGGCGTGCGGCTCATTTTGATGGGGCTGGCCACCAGCTTGAGGTCGGGCTGGATCGGGTGTTGCCAGGTGTTGACCATGTGGCGGGCCTGCACATGTTCGTCGGCAAAAACTTCGGCCAGGTTGTTGATCGCACCGCAAGGCACTTTGGCGGCTTCAAGTGCGCCAAGCCAGTCGGCTTTGGTGCGGGTGGTCATGAGGGCCTGCAAGTGCGGCACCAAAGTGGCGCGGTTGCGCACGCGGTCGGCATTGAGCGCATAGCGGGGGTCTTTGGCCAGCGTGGGTTCGCCAGCGACTGCACAAAACTTGGCAAATTGCCCGTCATTGCCCACCGCCAGTATCAAATGGTCGCGGCTGCCCGCCGGCGCGCCTTCGGGCGGTTTGACCTCAAACACTTGGTAAGGGACGATGTTCTGGTGGGCGTTGCCCGCGCGGCCCGGCACCTTGCCACTGACCAAATAGTTGGCCCCCAGGTTGGCGAGCATGGCCACTTGGGTGTCGAGCAAGGCCATGTCCAGGTGCTGCCCTTCGCCGGTGCGTTCGGTGTGGCGCAATGCCGCCAAAATGGCCACTGTGGCGTACATGCCCGTGAACAAATCGGCCACGGCCACGCCCACTTTTTGGGGGCCACCACCCAAGTCATCGCGTTCGCCGGTCACGCTCATCAGGCCGCCAATGCCTTGCACCGCATAGTCGTAGCCTGCGCGTTCGCGGTAGGGGCCCGTTTGGCCAAACCCCGTCACGCTGCAATACACCAGCTTGGGATTCAAGGCCGACAGGCTGGCGTAGTCCAGGCCGTAGCGGGCCATGTCGCCGACCTTGAAGTTTTCGATGAACACATCGCAATGCTTGACCAGGTCGCGGATCAGGGACTGGCCCTCGGGCAGGGCAATGTCGCACGTGAGCGAGCGCTTGTTGCGGTTGACCCCCAAGTAGTAAGCCGCTTCGGCGGTGTCTCGGCCTTGGTCATCTTGCAAAAAGGGAGGCCCCCAGGTGCGGGTGTCGTCGCCCGCGCCGGGGCGCTCGATTTTGATCACGTCGGCCCCCAAATCAGCCAAGGTCTGGGTGCACCAGGGACCTGCGAGGATGCGAGAGAGGTCGAGTACGCGGATGCCGTCAAGTGAGTTCATGTTGGCATTGTCGCGAAAAACCCAGTGCCGGATTGTCGCCAGGGCACCAACACACAGGCCGTGTGGGTTTTGTCTGCACGGGTGACTGCACGTGAGACAGTCGCCGGTGAGGGCCCCCTTCATAATCTCTGCATGCGACATTTCATTTTTGTGGCCTGCTCGGCCGTGCTGCTGGGAGCCTGCAGCCCTGAACTCAATTGGCGAGACGTGGGCTTTGACGGCACGCGGCTCAAAGCCCAGCTGCCCTGCAAGCCCGACCGTGCGACCCGCACCGTCCCGCTGGGGGGCGTGCCTGTGGACATGCAGGTCGCCGGCTGTGAGTCTGGTGGGGCAATGGTGGCGGTCATGACCGCTGCCTTGCCTGCTGGCACCGATGCGCTCGCAGTGATGCAAGGGTGGCAGCAAGCCACGCTGGCCAATCTCCAGGCCGGTGACGCGCAGCGCCAAGCCTGGTTGCGTCCGGGCATGTTGCCCTTGCCTGCGGCGCAGCGCGTGGCCACGCAGGGCCTGCGGGCGGACGGTCAAGCGGTGTCTGCGCAAGCCGTGTGGGGCGCACTGAGCGAGGGCGACCATGTGCGACTGGTGCATGCGGCTGTGTATGCCCGCCAGATCGCGCCCGAGTTGGCTGAAGGGCTTTTTGACGGCATCAAGCCATGAGCGATCACCCGCGCTTGCCGGCCCGCCAGGCTGTGGCGGTATTTTTGGCCTTTGCGCTGGCCTATTTTTTTTCGGCCTTGGTGCGTGCCATCACGGCCACCTTGTCGCCCAACCTGACGCTGGAGCTTGAGCTGGCCCCCAAAGACCTTGGTTTGCTGGCGGGCGCTTATTTTTTGGGCTTTTCGCTCACCCAACTGCCCTTGGGTCGCTGGTTGGACCGCCACGGCCCCAAAAAAGTGATCTTGGCTTTTTTGCTGCTGGCGGTGCTGGGATGCTTTGCATTCGCGGAGGCAGACAGTTTTTGGGGCTTGCTGCTTGCCCGCATGTTGTGCGGCGTGGGTGTAAGCGCCTGCCTGATGGCCCCGTTGACCGGCTACCGCCGCTGGTTTGACGCGGGCACCCAGCTGCGCACCAATTCGTGGATGCTGAT
>JAHECM010000186.1 GCA_024641725.1 Limnohabitans sp.
GACGTGCATGAGCGTGGCCCCTTTTTTGAGCTTGGCGTTGAGCATGACGGCGCTGCCCACGTGGCCCACCGGGCGGTTGGCGGCTTTTTTGAGGATGGTCATCAGCCGGGTGAAGTGCAGCAGCGTCCACATCACCACGCCGCCTGCGGCCAAGGCGATGCCGGCCCAGCCAAATTGTTGCCATGCTCCTGCTGTGAACAGCACGACGGCCACGGGCACCAGAATTTTGTTGAAGTTCATGGGGCGAGATTGTGCCTTGTGTCCCTGCGCCCAATCAGTCCAGCCCACGCACCACCTGCATGGCCTCTTCGATGCGGTCCACCGGGTGGATGGTCAGCCCCTCATAGGCTTTGTCGCCTTTTTTGGGCATGTTGGCCTTGGGCACCACGGCCACCTTGAAGCCCAGCTTGGCGGCTTCTTTCAGGCGCTCTTGCCCGCGCGGTGCGGGGCGCACTTCGCCCGCCAAGCCCACCTCGCCAAACGCCAGGAATCCTTTGGGCAGCGCTTTGCCGCGCAGGCTGGAGGTGATGGCCAGCATCACGGCCAAGTCGGCAGCCGGTTCGCTGATGCGCACCCCGCCCACCGCGTTGACGAACACGTCTTGGTCCATGCAGGCCACGCCCGCGTGGCGGTGCAGCACGGCCAGCAGCATGGCCAAGCGGTCGCGGTCCAGGCCCACCGACAGACGCCGTGGGCTGGGACCGCCAGAGTCCACCAGGGCTTGGATCTCCACCAGCATCGGGCGTGTGCCTTCGAGCGTGACCATCACGCAGCTGCCGGGCACGGGCTCGCTGTGTTGACTCAAAAAGATGGCGCTGGGGTTGCTCACGCCCTTCAGGCCTTTTTCGGTCATGGCGAAGACGCCGATCTCGTTGACCGCGCCAAAGCGGTTTTTGATGGCGCGGATGAGGCGAAAGTTGGAGTGCGTGTCGCCCTCAAAGTACAGCACCGTGTCCACCATGTGCTCCAGCACGCGGGGACCGGCCAAAGCGCCTTCTTTGGTCACATGGCCCACCAACACGATGGCGGTGCCCGTGGCTTTGGCCGTGCGCGTCAAGTGCGCCGCGCACTCGCGCACCTGGGCCACCGAGCCGGGGGCGCTGGTCAGTTGGTCCGAATACACGGTTTGGATCGAGTCGATGATGGCAATGCCCGGCTGGCGTGTCTGCAGGCTGTGCAAGATTTTTTCGAGCTGAATTTCGGGCAGCACCGGTACCTGAGAGTCGGGCAGGCCCAATCGGCGCGAGCGCATGGCCACCTGTGCGCCGCTTTCTTCGCCCGTCACGTACAGCGTGTTCATGCCGCTGCGTTGCAAGGCATCCACCGCCTGCAGCAACAAGGTGGACTTGCCAATGCCCGGGTCGCCGCCGATCAGCACCACGCCGCCTTCGACCATGCCACCGCCCAGCACCCGGTCGAGTTCGTCGATGCCGGTGGGGTGGCGCTCGAAGTCGGCGGCCTCAATTTCTGACAATGGGCGCACCTCGCTGGACGGTGCCAGCGCTTGGTACTGCGCCGAGCCCAGGCGGTTTTTACCACCGCCGCTGGGCTCCGCCGCGGTTTCGATCAAGGTGTTCCAGGCGTTGCAGCTGGGGCATTTGCCCATCCAGCGGCCGCTGGTGCCGCCGCACTCGGTGCAGGTGTAAATCGTTTTGTCTTTGGCCATGAAAGCGATTGTGACGGCACGCGCAGGGGCCGGCGGGGGCTCTCTTAAAAACCAAAAAGCATAAATTTTCGGGATGACATTTCCAAAAAGAATATAATCCAGCCCTGCCCAACGCTCGCAGCCAGCGTCATGCGCCGATGGGCATCGGGTCTTATGACTGTCAGAAGACTGTCCGATGCCATTTTTTCTCTGCGGTTTCTGTTTTGGAAACCGTTTCTCCCAGCGTTTCAGCACCGCCAAAGCAGTCTGAGCGCATCTCTCTGAAAGGCTCTGTCATGAGCAGCAAAATTTACGTGGGCAATCTGCCTTATTCCATCGACGACAGCAACTTGCGCGAGAACTTCTCTGCCTACGGCAGCGTCGTCTCCGCCAAAGTCATGATGGACCGCGACAGCGGCCGCTCCAAGGGTTTCGGCTTTGTCGAAATGTCCAGCGGCGAAGAAGCGCAAGCCGCCATCGCTGGCCTGAACGGCATGTCCGTCGGTGGCCGCGCCATCATCGTGAACATCTCCAAGCCCAAAGAGCCCAGCACGGGCTACGGCGGTGGTTACCGCGATAACCGCAGCTACTGATCGTTCTGCGTTCCCCCCAAAAAAGCCGCTTTTAGAAGCGGCTTTTTTTGGGCCCAAACGTGCTCAGAAGCGGTGCAAACACCCCCTCAAGTAGAGGTTCAGGCCCCGAGTCAGGCTCCAAGTCAGGCCCCGAGCCAAGCACGGCACCACAGCTCAGTCAGCTCGGGCGCAGGTCGAGCTTGAACCAAGGCGGCGTTTTGCCCGGCCCACAGGGGCGTGAAGTCGGTGCATTGCCGCGCCTCGGCCGCGGCGCGCAGGGGGGCCAAAGCGGCCGTGGCCAAGGGAAACGCTGGCACAGCCGGGTGCAAGGGCCCCAACTCGCGCATCAAGCGGTTTTCAATGCCCCGTGCGGGTCGCCCGGTGAACACATGGGTCAAAGCCGTGTGCTCGGCGGCAGGCGACTGCAAGGCGGCGCGGTGCAATGCACTGGTGTTGGCCTCGGGGGTGCACAAAAAGGCGGTGCCCATTTGCACGCCGGCCGCACCCAAAGCCTTGGCTTTGGCCACGCCCGCCGCGTCGGCAATGCCACCCGCAGCGATCACCGGCACCCTCACGGCCTGCACCATGCGCCCCAACAAGTCGAACGTGCCTTGCTGGTTGCTCAGGTCATCGCTCAGGAACATGCCCCGGTGGCCCCCGGCCTCCAGCCCTTGGGCGATCACCGCATCCACCCCACGGGCTTGCAGCCAAAGCGCCTCTTGCACCGTGGTGGCAGACGACACCACCAGGCTGCCCCAGCTTTGGATGCGTTGCACCAACTCGGGCGCGGGCAGTCCAAAGTGAAAACTCACCACAGCGGGCTTAAACGCTTCAAGCACATCGGCTGCGGCCTGGCTAAAGGGCACACGCCCGGCTCCTGTCGGGATGTGCGCTGCGTCCAGACCGAACGCTTGGTAATAAGGCGTGAGCACCGCATGCCATTGCGCCAGACGCTGTGCATCGGGTTCAGGCGCGTGATGGCAAAAAAAGTTGACGTTGAAGGGCGGGGTTCTGGCGTCTGTGACGGGGTCCGTGGTGGCCGCGCGCAGTGCGGACAACTCGGCGTGCAAGGCCTCCAGGCTCAGCATGGCCGCAGGCAAAGATCCCAAACCGCCCGCTTGGCACACGGCGGCGGCCAGGCGGTGGTCTTGTACGCCCGCCATGGGGGCTTGGATGATGGGCGCGCGCAGGCCCAAGCGTTCGGCAAAAAAGGACATGGCTGAACTGTAACGGCAGGGTTAACCCGGTTATGAAAGGGCGGCAATTCATTTAACATGTTAAATAAATGAGCGCCAAAACCCCCTTCGTCCACCGCAACCTGCCCCGTTTGCTGCTGCAAGCGCGGGAGGCCGTGATGGCGCACACCCGCCCCAGCCTGCGCGAGCACGGGCTGTCTGACCAGCAGTGGCGCGTGTTGCGTGTGCTGGGTGAGCACGCCGACGAGGCGGGAGGCATTGAAACGGGGCGCGTGGCGCGCGAGGCTTATTTGCTCGGCCCCAGCCTCACGGGCGTGCTCACGCGCATGGCGCGCGACGGTTTGATCGAGCGCTCAGGCTGCCCGCAAGACGCACGCCGCACCGTGGTCCGTGCGACTGCCGCCGGGCTGGCCAAGGTGCAGGCCTTGTCAGAGACCATCGAGGCGCACTACGTCTGGATGGAGCAGCAACTGGGCAAGCCCCACCTGAGCGCGCTTTATGAGTTGCTGGACCAAGTGATTGCGCTGGACGCACCCGAGGCCGTGGGCCCAGGCAAACCCGCAGACGAACCCCCACAGGAATGAACCCATGACGATGATCCGAACGCCACAACACCCCTGGCAACCCCAGGGCACCGTGTACGGCACCTTGCTCAACTTTCGCCGCGAGTGGGACTTGTGGGCCCCCCGCATGGACGCAGACCCGCACAAGGGCGCACCCAAAGCGCCGGTGCTCTACGTCAAAACGGCCAACACCTTCAACGCGGGCGGCCCCCTGCTGCTGCAAGACGGCGTGAC
>JAHECM010000189.1 GCA_024641725.1 Limnohabitans sp.
GTCTGTGCGATGTTGGCCTGCAGCAACTCGACCTGCCCTGTGCCCGCTGACTGGGTGAATTCAGGGCCCCAGCTTTGCAGGCCCCAGCACACCAAGCCCATGCCCAGCACCGGGGTCAGCGTGCGCAGGCGCCAACCGCCCAAGGCCAAGCGCATGGCCAAGCCAGCGGCCAAAGCACCGATGCCATACACCCCCACCCAGGGCGCCCAGACGGCCAACCAACCATCGACATGCGCATAGCCCCCAGCGCCCCAAGGGAAGCCGGTGAACCAGCGACCACGCATCAACTCGGCCAAAGTCCACAGCGCGGAAAACAGCACGCTGGCTGCGCCAGGCCCGGCCAAGCCGCCACTGCGGCGCACCAGCGCCAGCCAAACCACGGCAGCGCTGGCATAAAACAAACTCAAGGTCAGGGCCAGCAGCAACACCGCCCCTGCGGCCAAGGGCGCGGGCAGGCCGCCCACCTCGTGCATCGAGACATACAGCCACCAAAAGCTGCCCGCCATCCAAGCGGTGGCAAACCAGACCACTTGTTGCGCGGCCACCGACCACAGGTCACGCAGGCGCGCCGGATGCTGCGCCAAGCGTGCCAAAGCGGCCGCAAGCAGCATCAAACTGATGATTTGCAAACTGCCGCTGGCCCGCCCCGAAGTGGGCCAAGCGATCGACGCGGCTTGCAGCAAGCCCGCCACCGCCATGGCAAAGCGACCCCACCATGGCTGACCGCCCACTTGCCGAGTGGTCATGCCGAGGTCATGCCGAGGTCATGGGTGCGAGGGCTGCAACAGGCGACACCTTGAACCAGCGCACCGCGCCGGCGCGGGTGTGCAAGACCACAAACTGCAGGCCCGCAAAAACAAAGACCTCACCGCGTTTGGGCACATGACCCATTTCGTGGGCGATCAGTCCCCCAATGGTGTCAAAGCTGGGTGCCTCTGCATCTTCTCGGGCGGTCTCCAGGTTCACCCCAAAAGCCTCGCTCACGCGCTCTGGCGCGGTGTCACCGCTGACGCGGAAAGTCCGATCGGGCAAACCAAAAATGTCGCCTTCGTCATCGGCGATGTCGAATTCGTCCTCGATCTCGCCCACGATCTGCTCCAACACGTCCTCAATCGTGATCAGCCCTGCCGTGCGGCCAAACTCGTCGATGACGATGGCCAAGTGGTTGCGGTTGTCGCGAAACTGGCGCAGCAGGTCGTTCAAGCCCTTGCTCTCGGGCACAAACACCGCCGGGCGCAGCAAGGCGCGGATGTTCAGCTCGGGCGCGCGTTGCAACTTGAGCAGGTCTTTGGCCAGCAAGATGCCGATGGTGTTTTCTCGCTCGCCCTCGTACACCGGAAAGCGCGAATGCGCGGTTTCGATGACCTGGTGCATCAAGGCGTCAAAGGGGGCGTCGATGTCCAGCATGTCCATGCGGGGCGCGGCCACCATCACGTCGCCGGCACTCATGTCGGCCATGCGGATCACCCCTTCCAGCATCAACCGGCTTTCGTTGTTGATGATGTGGTTGTCCTCGGCCTCGGCCAGGGTTTCGATCAATTCGTCGGTCGAATCGGGGCCAGGATGAATGAACTCGGCCAGTTTTTGCAAAAAGCCGCGTTTGTCTTCGCGCTCGATGGGGCGCGCGGGGTGAGGATCGGACACAGTGCAGGAGTGCAGGACGTGCGGTTGTGAAGGGGTCTCTAGGATAGCGGATTCATGTGACAGGCCCGGCCCCAGGCGGGGGTATGCCTGAGCCCTCTCGCCAAAATGCAGATCGAATGCAGATCGAATGCAAATTAAAGGCTGTCCCGGGTGGGTCAATGGCCGTCTGCGTTGTCGCCGTGGTGGCGCGCCTCGCGCACGCCCTCGCGCACCTCTTGCATCAGGCCGAGCCAGGCTCGAAACTGCTTGGCCTGCAGCTTGAACTGGTAGTCGATCTGTGCCATCTGGTCTTGCACCACGCCGCTGATTTGCGAGTCCAGCGTGGCCTGAGGCAAGGTCAGGTAAGCCTCGCTCTCGCTGCCGTCGCGCTCCACCCGGGCCCCGGCGTGGCGGGCGATCTTGAGCATGGCCACGTTTTCGCTGAGCGCGTGAATGAACAGCATGTTCACGCCCTGGTTGCGGGCGTGCATGACAGCGCGCTCAAACAACTTGGCCCCCAAACCGCGACCGCGCTGGTTGGCCGCCACAGACACACCGAACTCGGCACAGGTGGACCATTGGGGATCCACCGAGAAGGCCAAGTGGGCCACCGCCACCAATTGCAAACGCCGGTTGAAGACCCCAAAAATCTCATCCCGCTCGAAGTTCAAGCCTGCGACGTAGCGCCAAATGTGTTCGTCGGTGGCCGGATAACCAAAGCGCAAATACCGGTCGGTGCTGGACAGCGCCGTCAGATGCGCCTGAATGCGGGGTTTGTGTCGCGGCGACAAAGGCCGAATCGGCACCCAGCCGAACGAGCGGCCCTTGCGTCGACCTGCATCCGCGGCCGAAAACAAGCGTCGCCATAGGCGCAACAACAATCCTGGGGCGGGGGGGTGTTCTGAGGTCATTGAATTTGCGGGTTTTCCCTTATTTTGCAGCCATTTTGAACTCCGCACCATGCGTGGCTTTTTGTCGCCTGCGAGACGAAAATCCTCCCCAATTAAGGGTGTGCCCTCTCTCAGCTGCGCCCGCAGGTGGCGACAATGGCCGCAAAGATGGAGTGAATGACATGGAAAAAATTTGGCTCAAAAGCTACCCCGAAGGCGTCCCCCACGAGGTGCACCCCGAGGAATACAGCTCGCTGACGGACATGCTGGAAAAAGCATTCCGTGCCCACGCGGACAACCCGTTTTCGGTTTGCATGAACCGCTGGATGAGCTACCGCGACTTGGACAAGGAATCGGCAGCCCTCGGGGCATGGCTGCAAGCCCAGGGCTTGGAGCCGGGCAGTCGGGTCGCCATCATGCTGCCCAACTTGCCGCAGTTTGCCGTGACCATGGCCGCGGTGATTCGCGCAGGCTACACCTGCGTGAACGTGAACCCGCTGTACACCGCGCGCGAGCTGGAACACCAACTCAAAGACTCCGGGGCCACGGCCATCGTGATTCTGGAGAACTTTGCCGCCACGCTGCAAGAGGTGATTGACCGCACGGCCATCCGGCACATGGTGGTGACCTCGCTGGGCGACATGCTGGGCACCTGGTATGGCCGCTGGATGACTTTTGCCGTGCGCCACTTGGCCAAGCTGGTGCCTGAGTTCGAGCTGCCGCTGGACGGTGGTCGCCAAGTCACCCCGTTTCGCAAAGCGCTGGCACAGGGTCGCAACCTCTCGCTCAAGGCATCGCCACAAAATCTGGACAGCATCGCCTTTTTGCAATACACCGGCGGCACCACCGGCCTGTCCAAAGGGGCGGTCTTGACGCATCGCAGCATTGTGGCCGCCATGCTGCAAGCCGAAGCCTGGTTCAGCCCCGCACTGAAAAGCGTGGGGGACCTGCGCAAGGTCAACAGCATCGCGGCGCTGCCGCTGTACCACATCTTCGCGCTCACGCTGTGCCTGATGGCCATCCGCCAAGGCTCGCACCTGACGCTGATCCCCAACCCGCGCGACTTTGGCAAGTTCATCGACGTGCTCAAGTCCCGGCCCTTCCACATCTTGCCAGGCGTGAACACCTTGTTCAACGCCTTGCTGAACCATCCGATGTTCAAGACGGTGGACTTTTCCTCGCTCAAGCTGACGCAAGCTGGCGGCATGGCCGCCTCTGAAGGCACGGCACGCAGCTGGCAAGCGGCCACGGGCAGCGCCATGATCGAGGGCTGGGGCATGAGCGAGACCTGCGCGATTGGCACCAACAACCCGGTCACCCAAACGCATTTCAGTGGCAACATTGGCCTGCCTTTGCCTGGCATTGACATCGCCATCAAAGACGACGAGGGCCTGAGCCTGCCGGTGGGCGCGTCGGGTGAGATTTGCATCAAAGGCCCCAATGTCATGACGGGCTACTACAACCAGCCCGAAGAAAACGCCAAGACATTCACGGCCGATGGCTTCATGCGCACGGGTGACATCGGCGTCATGGACGAGGGCGGTTACACCCGCATCGTGGACCGCAAAAAAGACATGATCATCGTCAGCGGTTTCAACGTCTTCCCCAACGAGCTGGAAAACGTGATCTCGACTTGCCCCGGCGTGGTGGAGTGCGCCGCGGTGGGCGTGAGCGACAACATGCAGGGTGAAGC
>JAHECM010000023.1 GCA_024641725.1 Limnohabitans sp.
CGACCAGCTTCGGCCAACTCCGCAGGCGCAATCGGGGCGCTCAGCTGCTGCTCCAGCGCTGATTTTTCTTTGTCGATCACCGCCATGCGCTGCTCGTTTTGTTCGAGCTCTTTTTTCAGCGGGCGGGTTTGAGCGGCTTGCTGTTGGCGTTTGTTGGCGTCCAGTTTGCGTTGCTCGGCGCTGCTCAAGGCTGGGCTTGGTGCTGCACCAGAAGACTTCATCGGTGCTGCGGTCGGGGCCAGCGTGGGCGCTGAGACAGTCGCTGAGACAGCAGCAGAGACAGCCGATGAGGCGGGCAGTGCAACTGGCACGGTTGCGCTGGCGGCTTTGGCCGGGTTGAGCGCATTTTTGCGCGCCTCTTCGCGCAGGCGCTTGGACTCTTCGAGCAAATACTTTTGGTAGTCGTCCAAGTCGCCGTCAAAGGGCTCGACCTTGCCCCGACCCACCATCCAGAACTCGTCGCACACGGCGCGCAGCAAAGCCCGGTCGTGGCTGACCAGCATGACCGTGCCTTCGAACTCGTTGAGCGCCATCGACAGCGCCTCGCGGGTGGCCAAGTCCAGGTGGTTGGTGGGCTCGTCCAGCAGCAGCAAGTTGGGGCGCTGCCACACGATCATGGCCAGCACCAAGCGGGCTTTTTCGCCGCCGCTCATGGTGCCCACGGTCTGCTTGACCATGTCGCCCGAGAAATTGAAGGTGCCCAAGTAGTTGCGCAGGTCTTGCTCGCGACTGGGCTCGCCATTGCCCAGCTCCTTGGCCAGGCGAATCATGTGTTCCAGCGGGTTGTCTTGGGGGTGCAGCACGTCCAGCTCTTGCTGGGCAAAGTAGCCAATGTTCAGGCCCTTGCCCTCGGTGAGCGTGCCCGCCAGCTGCGGCATGGTGCGGGCAATGGTCTTGACCAAAGTCGATTTGCCCTGGCCGTTGGCCCCCAAAATGCCAATGCGTTGGCCCGCCAGCACCGATTTGCTGACCCCCTGAACAATGGTTTTGGGCTCGCCGTCCACCACATAGCCAAAGCTGGCATCGCTGATGGCCAGCATCGGGTTGGGCAGGTTGTTGGGTTCTTTGAACTCGAAGGTGAATTCGGCTTCGGCCAGCAGCGGGGCGATTTTCTCCATGCGTTCGAGCGCTTTGACCCGGCTTTGGGCCTGCTTGGCCTTGCTGGCTTGGGCCTTGAAGCGGTTGATGAATTTTTGCAGGTGCGCGATCTTGTCTTGCTGCTTTGAAAACGAGGCTTGTTGCAGCTCCATTTGTTGGGCGCGCAAGATTTCAAAGGCGCTGTAATTGCCGCCGTAGCGGGTCAGTTTGGCTTGCTCGATGTGCAGCGTCACGTTGGTCACCGCGTCCAAAAACTCCCGGTCATGGCTGATCACGATCATGGTGCCGGTGTAGCGCTGCAGCCAGGCTTCAAGCCAAACCAGGGCGTCCAAGTCCAAGTGGTTGGTGGGTTCGTCCAGCAACAAAATGTCCGAAGGGCACATCAGCGCGCGGGCCAGTTGCAAGCGCATCCGCCAGCCGCCCGAGAAGCTGTTGACCGGGTGGTTGAGTTCGTCGACCCGAAAGCCCAAACCCAAAATCAGCGCTTCGGCGCGGGGCAAGGCGTCGTGGTCGCCAGCGTCGGCCAAGTCGGTGTAAACGTGGGCCATCTCCATGCCGTCGCCGCTTTCTTCGGCCAGCACCAGGCGCTGGCGCAATTCGGCCAGGCGGGTGTCGCCCTCCAGCACAAACTCGGCTGCGGGCTGGTCGGTCTCGGGCATGTTCTGCGCCACTTGCGCCATGCGCCAGGCTTTGGGCATCTCAAAGTCGCCCCCGTCCTCGTGCAGCGTGCCATTGAACAGCGCAAACAAAGTGGACTTGCCCGCGCCATTGCGCCCCACCAGACCGACTTTTTCGCCGGGGTTGAGGGTGACCGACGTTTGGTCCAGCAGCACTTTGGTGCCGCGGCGAAGGGTGACGTTTTTGAGGTTGATCATTGTTCTTTTTTGTGGTTTTTCGGGAGCCGCGCCCTCGCGGCGATGAGGCGCACGCTGTGCGTGGAGGGGGGAGTCATCGCGGCGGCGGGCGCCGCTCCTAAAGTGTCAGCAGGGCATCCCTTGTGACCAGGAGGACCTGATCGTCGCCTGCGCTGGTGTCCAGCCAGGCGACTTCAAGTTGGGGGAAGGCGGCGATGAAGTGTTCGACCTCGTTGCCAATCTCTAGCACCAGCACGGCGTGGTCGCTCATGCAGGCGGGCGCGTCTTTGAACAGTTGGCGCACAAAGTCCATGCCGTCAGTGCCGCCCGCCAGGGCCAGTTCGGGCTCGGCGCGGTACTCGGCGGGCAGCGCGTCCATGCTGGCTTGGCACACATAAGGCGGGTTGCACAAGATCAAGTCAAACGGTTTGTGTGCCGGTGGCATCAGAGCGCTCAGGCCGTCGCTGTGCACCAAGCTCAGCCGCGCTTGCAAGCCGTGCCGCTCGGTGTTGATGGCGGCGACTGCCAGCGCGTCGTCCGAGATGTCAGCGCCCGTCACCTGCACCTCGGGCCAGGCCAGCGCGGCCAGCACGGCCAAGCTGCCGTTGCCGGTGCACAGGTCCAAGACGCGTGTGGTTTGGTCACTCAGCCAGGCGTCGATGGTGCCGTCGGCCAGCACCTCGGCAATCAGGCTGCGGGGCACGATGGCGCGCTCGTCAATGTAAAAAGACACGCCTTGCAACCAAGCCTCTTTCGTGAGGTAGGCGGCAGGTTTGCGGGTGGCGATGCGCTCGGCGACCAGCGCCTGCACCTGCGCCAGCTGCTCGGGGCTGATGCGTTGATCGGCCACCTCGTCCAAGTCGGTGTCGAGCGGCAAGCCCAAGCGCCACAGCACCAGCCAGACGGCCTCGTCAAAAGCGTTTTGGGTGCCGTGGCCGAAGGCGACTTGGGCGGCTTCCAATTGGAGGACCGATTGGCGGATCAGTTCGGTCAGTGTCAGGCCCGTCATGCGGACAAGCCCTCGTTGAGCTTTTCCAGCGTGCGCCGATAAATCGCTTTGAGCGGCCCGATGTCGCTCAGCGCCACATGCTCGTTGACTTTGTGGATGGTGGCGTTGGGCGGGCCGAACTCGATCACTTGGGGGCAGATGGCCGCAATGAAGCGGCCGTCGCTGGTGCCGCCGGTGGTGGACAGCTCGGTGCGGATGCCCGTTTCGTCGGCAATGGCTTGTTGCACGGCGGCGACCAAGGTGCCGGGCGTGGTCAAAAAGGGGCGGCCACCCAGGGTCCAGGTCAGGGTGTACTTCAGGCCGTGGCGGTCGAGCACGGCCGACAGCCGCTCTTGCAGGCTCTCGGGGGTGGATTCGGTGCAAAAGCGGAAATTAAAGTCCACCACGCAGTCGCCCGGAATGACGTTGCTCGCGCCCGTGCCCGCATGGATGTTGCTCACCTGCCAGCTGGTGGGTGGAAAAAAAGCGTTGCCCTCGTCCCATCGCACAGACACCAGTTCGGCCAGTGCCGGGGCCAATCGGTGGATCGGGTTGTCGGCCAAGTGCGGGTAGGCGATGTGGCCTTGCACGCCTTGCACCGTGAGCTTGCCGCTCAGGGTGCCGCGTCGGCCGTTTTTGATCATGTCGCCGGTTTTTTCGACCGAGGTGGGCTCGCCCACGATGCAAAACTGCGGCGCTTCGCCGCGTGCTTTGAGCTGTTCACAGACCACCACGGTGCCGTCCAGCGCCGGGCCTTCTTCGTCGCTGGTGAGCAAAAACGCGATGCCCAGCATTGGCGCGGGGTGTTGGCTCAAAAAATCCTCCACCGCCACGACCATGGCGGCCAGCGAGGTTTTCATGTCGCTCGCGCCGCGCCCAAACAGTTTGCCGCCCTGGTGGGTGGGGGTGAAGGGGTCGCTGTGCCACTGCGCCAGGGGCCCGGTGGGCACCACGTCGGTGTGGCCGGCAAAGGCCAGGGTCTGGCCTGATGTGCCTGCGCGCTTGGCCCAGAGGTTGCGCACGTGGAAGGTTTCAGGCCCGGAGTCCATGAACTCGCAAACAAAGCCCAGCGGCCGCAGGCGGTCGGCCAAGATGTCCATGCAGCCCGCGTCGTCGGGCGTGACGGAGGGGCGGGCGATCAGTTGCTCGGCCAGCCGCAAGGTGTTGTGGCAAGTGGTGTCGTTCATGGCTCAGGCCTTGTTGGGGTGGGCGCGCACGAAGCGGGCGATGCGTTCGGCCGCTTCGAGGCATTCGGCGGTTTCGGCCACCAAGGCCATGCGGATGCGGCCACGCCCGGGGTTGCTGCCGCCAAAGTCTCGCGCCAAATAGCTGCCGGGCAGCACCGTGACGTGTTCTTGCGCGAACAGCGCTTTGGCAAACGCGGCGTCGTCACCTTCCCAGCCCGCTGGCACACCGGCCCAGAGGTAAAAGCTGGCGTCGGGCAGCTTGACATCGAGCACTTCGGCCAGCACGGGCGTGACCTGGGCGAATTTGGTGCGGTAGAGGTTGCGGTTGTCCACCACATGGGCTTCGTCGGCCCAGGCGGCCACGCTGGCGGCTTGTACCACCGGGCTCATGGCGCTGCCGTGATAGGTGCGGTAGAGCAAAAACTGTTTCAGGATGGTGGCGTCGCCCATCACAAAGCCGCTGCGCAGGCCCGGCACATTGCTGCGCTTGGACAGGCTGGTGAAGGCGATCAGGCGTTCAAAGCTGCGGCCCAGTTGGCTGGCGGCCTCCAGCCCGCCCAGGGGCGGCTCGTCTCGAAAATAAATCTCGCTGTAGCACTCGTCTGACGCGATCACAAAGCCGTGTTGGTCCGACAGGGCAAAGAGTTTTTGCCATTCGTCCAGCGGCATGACGGCGCCCGTGGGGTTGCCGGGCGAGCACACAAACACCAGTTGGGTGCGGGCCCAGACCTCGGAGGGCACGCTGTCCCAGTCGGGGGCAAAGTTGCGCGCCGGGTCGCTGGGCACAAAGTGCGGCGTGGCCCCGGCCAAAAGGGCCGCGCCCTCGTAGATTTGGTAGAAGGGATTGGGGCTGACCACGGTCGCGCTGGGGCGGTTGGGGTCGATCACAGTTTGGGCCAGGGCAAACAAGGCTTCGCGCGAACCGTTGACGGGCAGCACCTGCGTGGTGGCGTCCAGCTTCAGGCCGTAGCGCCGCTGCACCCAATCGGCGCAGGCTTGGCGCAAACCGGGCTCGCCTGCGGTGGCTGGGTAGCCTGCCAAACCGGTGCCCAAAGCGTCGCTCAGGGCTTGCATGATGAACGCTGGCGTGGCGTGCTTGGGCTCGCCAATGCCCAGGCTGATGTGGCGCTGGGTCGGGTTGGGCGTGACGCTGGCGAACAGCTGGCGCAGCCGCTCAAAAGGGTAGGGCTGCAGCTTGGAGAGAAGGGGGTTCATAGCCCCCGATTATCGGGGATCGGCACCCCGGGCACGGGCGGCGGGCCTGAATAAACCGGCGGTTCAACAGCCGCTGGGCCACCAGCCACTCATTTGACCGACATCGTCCAGGCGCGCACAAAGTTGTCGGCGTAGTGTTTGATGTCCACATTGGCGCGGGCCGCCCAAGGGATGAACTGGCGGTGCAGGGGCACGTTGTGCACTTGGTCGCGCTCTTCTTGCAGGGCTTGGCGCACGGTGTCTTTGCGTTTGGCGGCGTCGGTTTCAACCCCGGCAGCGTCGATCAGCGTGTCCAAGCGGGTGTTGCTGAATCGGCCAAAGTTCCAGGAGCCTTTTTTCGAGGTGGCCGAAGGCGGGGAATGCAAGACCGGGTCCAGCATGGTCTGGGCGTCGGTGATCGAGCCGCCCCAGCCGAGCATGTACAGACTGGTGTCGTGTTTTTCGAGCTTAGGAAAGTACTGCGCGCGCGGCAAAGCGCTGAGTTTGACCTTGATGCCGACCTTGGCCAGCATGCCCGAGACGGCGATGCAGATTTCCTCGTCGTTCACATAGCGGTTGTTGGGGCAGTCCATGCCGACCTCAAAGCCTTGGGGGTAACCTGCTTCTTCGAGCAACTGGCGGGCCGCCGCAGCGTCGTATTTGAAGGACCGCGATTCGAGCTCGGCAAAGCAGCCCAGCGGCGAGGGCGTCATGCAGCCCGTGGCCTGGGCCTGGCCGCGCAGGGTGTTTCTGACAATGGCGTCGATGTCGATGGCCTGGTACACGGCTTGGCGCACGCGCTTGTCTTTGAAAGGGTTTTTGCCTTTGACGCTGCTGTACAGCAGCTCGTCACGGGCTTGGTCCATGCCAAAGAAAATCACGCGGTTTTCCATGCCCTGCACCACCTTGATGCCAGGGCTTTGCGCCAGGCGCGCCACGTCTTGCGGGGCCGGGTCTTGCACAAAGTTCACGCCGTCAGACAGCAGCGCCGCCACGCGGGTGGCATCGCTTTTGATGGGGGTGAAGATGATTTCTTGCAAATTGCCGGTGACTTTGCGCGAGCCGCTGTACTGGGGGTTCTTGAGCAGCACGGTTTTGACGTCGGGCTCGCGGCTTTTGAGCATGAAGGGGCCGGTGCCGTTGGTGTTGCGTGCGGCAAAGGTTTCTTCGCGGTTTTTGAAGTCCAGCGGTTTTTCGCTCTTGTGCTTGACTGACCAAGCCCGGCTCATGATGTGAAAAGTGGTCGCGTGTTCCAAAAAGATCGGGTTGGGCTTGTCCAGCTTGAAGTCCAGCGTGTGGCTGTCCACCTTGACTGGCTTGCCCATGGCCTGGGCGTATTGGTTCATTTGTGAGGTGGGCAGGGCCGCCCGCTCCACACTGAACACCACGTCGTCGGCGGTGAAGGGGCTGCCGTCATGGAAGGTGACCCCTTTGCGCAGCCACACGCGCCAAGTCAGTGGGCCGGTTTGCTGCCAGCGTTCGGCCAACTCAGGCACCAGCTCCAGCTTGTCGCCGCGCCCGACCAGCGACTCGTAAATGTGGTTGTTGATGGCGTTGGTCAAGGCCTCGTTTTGGGAGTGGGGGTCCAGCGTTTGCGGATCGCCTTGGTTGGCCCAACGCAGGGTTTGCGCCCCGGTGTGCAGTGCGGTGGCGGCCAGGCCCATGACCAGCAGCAGTGTTTTGAGGGGGTGACGCATGCCTGAACTCCTTGAATACGACGCGCCAGTCTAGCGGCACTCTGTGGTCAAGCCATTTTCAGACGCAAGAACCGGTGTCATTGCAGCGCATTCGGGCCCGAATACAGGCCCAATTCAGACCCTTTTGGGGGCACTCGCCTCGGTTAACATTGACCCCACACGACACCCTTTGGGGTGTTGTCTTTTGTATTGCTATTGGGGGGTCGCCAGGGCGCTCCCAAGGCATTTTGAGATTTTGGATCACCGTGCGTCTCAATTCCATCAAGCTTTCGGGCTTCAAATCCTTTGCCGAACCGACCAACTTCATGCTGCCAGGCCAACTGGTGGGCGTGGTCGGCCCCAATGGTTGCGGCAAATCCAACATCATGGACGCCGTGCGCTGGGTGCTGGGCGAGTCCAAAGCCTCAGAGCTGCGTGGCGAGTCCATGCAGGACGTGATTTTCAACGGCACCACCACCCGCAAACCCGCCAGCCGCGCCAGTGTGGAATTGGTCTTCAGCAACGAAGACCACCGCGCCGGCGGTCAGTGGGGCCAGTTTGCCGAAATTGCCGTGAAGCGCGTGCTGACCCGCGACGGCAACAGCAGCTACTACATCAACAACCAGGCGGTGCGCCGCCGCGACGTGCAAGACGTGTTTTTGGGCACGGGTCTGGGCCCGCGCGCCTACGCCATCATTGGCCAAGGCACCATCAGCCGCATCATCGAGTCGCGCCCCGAAGAGCTGCGCCTGTTCCTCGAAGAGGCGGCGGGCGTGTCCAAATACAAAGAGCGCCGCCGCGAGACCGAAAACCGCCTGTCCGACACCCGCGAGAACCTGACCCGGGTCGAAGACATCTTGCGCGAGCTGAACGCCAACCTCGAAAAACTCGAAAAACAAGCCGTGGTGGCCCAGCGCTACAACGATTTGCAGGCCGACAGCACGCTCAAGCAGCACCAGCTGTGGTTCCTCAAGCGCCGCGAGGCCGAGGGTGACCAGGGCAAGGTCAAAGCGGATGTGGACCAGGCCATCAATGCGCTGGAGTCTCGGGTGGCCGATTTGCGCCATGTGGAGTCTGAGCTGGAGACCATTCGCCAGGCGCATTACGCGGCGGGTGACGAGGTCAATCAGGCCCAGGGCAAGCTCTACGAGGCCAGTGCTGACGTGGGCAAATTGGAGGCCGAAATTCGCTTTGTGGTCGAGGGACGTCAGCGTGCCGAGCAGCGCTTGGTGCAGCTCAAAGAGCAAATCGCGCAGTGGGGTGAGCGCAGCGAGCAGGCCCAAATCGAGCTGGACACTTTGTCCGAGCAAAGCGTGATGGCCGAGGACCAAAGCATGACGCTGGCCGCGCAGGTGGAAGACCAGGCCATGGCGCTGCCCGAACTCGAAGAAGCGCTTCGCGTGGCGCAATCCAAGGCCAACGAACAGCGCGGCTCGGTGGTGCAGGTGCAGCAGCAAATCCAGGTGCTGGCCTCTGAGCAGCGCAGCACCGAAGAACAATCGCGTCAGCTGAACCAGCGCCGCGAGCGCCTGCAAGCCGACCGCAACGCCTTGGCCGCCCCCGACGAGCAGCGTTTGTCTGACTTGCGCGAGCAGTTGGCGCAGGCCGAGGAGGCGGCAGCCGAGTCCAGCGCCCGTTTGCATGATTTGCAAGAACAAGTGCCGCTGCTCGACGAAGACCGCCGCAGCCGCCAGCAGTCGGTGAACGCCGAGTCTGCCCGACTGGCCGAGCTGACCGCCCGCATCGACGCGCTCAGAACCTTGCAAGACAAAGTCCGCACCGATGGCAAGCTCAAGCCTTGGCTGAGCAAGCACGGCATGGATGGGCTGGAGGGCCTGTGGAGCCGCATCCACATTGAAAACGGCTGGGAAAACGCACTCGAATCGGCGCTGCGCGAAAAGCTGTCAGCACTCGAAGTCTCTCGCTTGGACATGGTGCGGGCCTTCGCCAGCGACGCCCCCCCTGCCAAGCTGTCTTTTTTCACGCCGCCTGTGGCAGGCATGGCCATGGCACGCGCTGGACTGCCCTCTGGCTGCCGGGCGCTGTCTGAGTTGCTGCGCGTCAGTGACGCCGGTTTGTCGGCCCTGTTGGGCGATTGGCTGCAAGGCTGCTACACCGCCGCCAGCATGGACGAGGCCCTGAGCTGGCGCGCCCAATTGCAAGCGGGCGAGTCGCTGTTTGTGCAAGCCGGCCACGCCGTGACGGCCCACAGCGTCAACTTTTATGCCCCAGACTCCGAGCAGGCCGGCTTGCTGGCCCGTGCCCAAGAGATCGAAAACTTGGACAAGCAGCTGCGCGCCCAAACCCTGATCGCCGAAGAAAGCCGCACCGCCTTGGTTCGCGCCGAAGCCGCTTATGCCGACGCCTCGCAGCGCCTGATTGGCGTGCGCCAAGAGGCCAGTGCCCAGCAGTCTCGCGCCCACGAGGTGCAGGTGGAGCACTTGCGCCTGTCGCAAATGGCCGAGCAAACCCGGGCCCGCAGCGCACAGATCGAAGGCGATATGGCCGAAGTCGACGCCCAACTTGACGAGTTGCAAGAGCGCCGCGTGACGGCCGAAGCCCGTTTTGAAGCCTTGGACATGCAACTGGCCGACAGCCAAGAGCGCCACGCGCTGCTGGACGACCGGGTCATTGAGACCGAACGCAAACTGGCCGAATGCCGCGAGCAACAGCGCAGCTTGGAGCGCCAAGCGCAAGAGGCGCAATTTTCTCAGCGCAGCTTGCAGGCGCGCCAAGCCGAACTGCAGCGCACCTTGGCCACGGCTGCACAGCAGTTGCAGGGGGTGGCCGCCGAAGAGCAGCGCGCCCACGACGAGCTCTCGCGACTGACCGACGCCGCGGCCCAAGGCGGCTTGCAAGACGCCCTGGCCGTCAAGCTGGCGCGCGAGCAAGCACTGGGCGTCAAACGCAGCCAGTACGACGACCTCACCGCCAAGCTGCGCGCCAGCGACGAGCGCAAGGTGGCTTTTGAGCGCGAGCTGGAGCCACTGCGCCAGCGCATCACCGATTTGCAGCTCAAAGAGCAAGCGGCCCGACTGGGGCTGGAGCAGTACACCCAGCTGCTGGCCGATGCCCAGGCCGACTTGGAGGCGGTGGCTCAAAGCGTTGAAGCTGGCGAGGTCCGCCTCTACGGTTTGCAAGGGGAGATCGACCGCCTTGGCCGAGAAATCCAAGCCCTCGGCCCCGTCAACTTGGCGGCGCTGGACGAGTTGTCCACGGCGCGCGAGCGCAAGACTTTCTTGGACGCGCAAACCGCCGATTTGACCGAGGCCATGACCACACTGGAGGATGCGATCCGCAAGATCGACGTCGAGACCCGTGAGCTTTTGGGGGGGACCTTCAAGATCGTGAACGAGCATTTCAGCCGCATGTTCCCCGAGCTCTTTGGGGGCGGTCAGGCCAAACTGGTCATGACGGGCGACGAAATTTTGGACGCCGGTGTGCAAGTGCTGGCGCAGCCCCCGGGCAAGAAAAACCAGACCATCCACCTGCTGTCGGGCGGCGAGAAGGCGCTGACGGCGATCGCGCTGGTGTTTGCCATTTTCCAACTCAACCCGGCCCCGTTTTGTCTGCTCGACGAGGTGGACGCGCCGCTGGACGATGCCAACACCGAGCGCTACGCGAAGCTGGTGGCCAGCATGGGCAAGGAAACCCAGTTCTTGTTCATCAGCCACAACAAAATTGCCATGGAAATGGCCAAGCAACTGATTGGCGTGACGATGCAAGAACAAGGCGTGTCCCGCATCGTTGCGGTGGACATGGAATCGGCCGTGAATTTGGCGCAAATCTGAGGAATCTGAAGCATGAGTTCTTTGCAAATGGGTTTGCTGGTGGCGGGGGGCGTGACTTTGCTCGCGGTCCTGGGCTACAACTATTGGCTGTCTCGCAAGAGCGCGCCACGCCAAGCCGAGGTGATGCCGCCCGAGGCCAATCCGCGCGCGTCCGGTGAGCCCGCGCCAGACGCCGTTGATCCGGTTCTGCACGACGACTTTGACAAATTGCCCCAGCCCGAGCGCAAGCCGGTGTTGGACGCCCTCATCGACGTGATGGCCATGCTGGAAGTCGACCAACCCGTCTCGGGAGATGCGGCGCTGGCCGCTTTGCCGGCCACCCGCCGTGTCGGCACCAAGGCCTTCAATGTCGAAGGCTGCAGCGAGCTCACGGGCGAGTGGGAGCCGATCATGCTGGGCCGCCGGTACTCGGCATTCCAAGCTGGCGTGCAGTTGGCCAACCGCATCGGCCCACTCAACGAAATTGAGTTCTCTGAATTTGTCGTCAAAACCCAGGCGTTTGCCGATGCCGTGGGCGGCACCCCCGTGTTCAGCGACATGCTCGAAGAAGTGGCCCGCGCCCGTGAGTTGGACCAATTCGCCAGCGAGCACGATGCGCAGCTGAGCTTTGCCATCACCGCCATGGCCTCGGCTTGGAGCGCCGGTTATGTTCACCAGCACGCCGCGCGCCTGGGCTTTGTGGCCGGGGTCATCCCGGGGCGCATGGTCTTGCCCGCCGAGGTGCAGGGCTTGCCCCCCGTGCTGTTCCTCAATTTTGACCAGCAAGCGGCCATGGCCGAAGACCCGGACCTGTCCCCCATCCGTGAGTTCACCTTGAGCTTGGACGTGCCTCAGGTGGCGCGGGGCGACCAACCGTTTGCCCGCTTGCGCCAAGCGGCCGATTGGCTGGCCCAGCAGATGGACGGCGCGGTCACCGATGGCGGCGGGCAGCGCTTGGGCGCGGAGGTGTTCGATCAGATCGCCCGTGATTTGGAGCAGCTTTACGACGTGCTCGACGAACGCGGTTTGTCGGCGGGCTCGCCGCAGGCACGGCGCTTGTTTTCTTGACGTGCCGCAATGACGACACTTGACCTGTTCGCCAGTCTCGAGCCGAGTCCTGAACCTGAGCCAGCGCAGCGCGCAGCCGAACTCAGGCAGCAGTTGCAGCACCACGGTCACCTGTATTACGTGCTCGATGCCCCGGACATTCCGGACGTTGAATACGACCGCTTGTTCCGCGAGCTGCAGGCGCTGGAGGCTGCACACCCAGCGCTGTTAACGGCAGACTCGCCCACCCAACGCGTGGGCGGTTCGGTGCAAGAGGCGTTTGCACCGGTGCGCCACGCTGTGCCCATGCTCAGTATCCGAACCGAGACAGACACCGAATCAAGCGGCGCACAAGCCTTTGACGCCCGCATGCGCCGCGAATTGGCGCTGACCGAGACCGATCCGCCGGTGCAGTACGTGGCCGAACTCAAGTTCGATGGCTTGGCCATGAGCCTGCGCTACGAGGCGGGGGTGCTGGTGCAAGCGGCCACGCGCGGCGACGGCGAAACCGGCGAAGACGTGACCGCCAATGTGCGCACCATTGGGCAGATACCGCTGCGCTTGCCCACTGACTTGGCCGCAGGGGTGCCTGCCGTGCTCGAAGTGCGTGGCGAGGTGTACATGCGGCGCGATGACTTTGAAGCGCTCAATGAACGCCAACGCCAGCGCATCGCATCGGGCATGAAGGGCGAGAAAACCTTTGTCAACCCGCGCAACGCGGCCGCTGGTGCGGTGCGCCAGCTCGACTCGGGCATTGCGGCAGACCGGCCTTTGAGCTTTTTTGCCTACGGCGTGGGCGAAGTCGGTCCCGCCCAGCCCAGCTGGCAAAGCCACCACGGCGTGCTGATGCAGCTCAAAGCCTGGGGTTTTCCGGTGGCTGCGCAGACCTCGCTGGTCGAAGGCGCGCAGGGGCTGGTGGCGTTTCACCAACGCATGGCGGCCGAGCGCGACGCTTTGCCCTACGACATCGATGGCGTGGTTTACAAAGTCAACGCTTTGGCGCTGCAGCAGCGCTTGGGCTTTGTGACCCGAGAGCCCCGCTGGGCTGTGGCGCACAAATACCCTGCCCAAGAAGAAATGACCACCGTGCAGGCCATCGATGTGCAGGTGGGGCGCACCGGCAAACTCACGCCCGTGGCCAAGTTGGCCCCGGTGTTTGTGGGTGGCGTCACGGTCACCAATGCCACGCTGCACAACGAATTGGAAGCCCGCCGCAAAGACGTGCGGGTGGGTGACACCGTGATCGTGCGCCGTGCGGGCGATGTGATCCCTGAAGTCGTGTCGGTGGTGCTGGACCGACGCCCGGCTGAGGCGGCGCAGTTCACCATGCTGACGCACTGCCCGGTGTGCGGCAGCTTGGCTGAGCGAGAGGAGGGCGAAGCCGACCACCGCTGCACGGGCGGGCTGTTTTGCAAGGCCCAGCGCAAACAGGCGGTGTGGCACTACGCCCACCGCCGTGCGGTCGAGATCGAAGACCTTGGCGACAAACTGATTGAGCAACTGGTCGATGGCGGCATGGTCCACACCTTGGCCGACATTTACACACTGACGTTCCCGCAGTTGCTCGCGCTGCCCCGCATGGCCGAAAAATCGGCCAACAATGTGCTGGCGAGCATCCAAAAATCCAAAAACACCACCTTGCCGCGCTTTGTGTTTGGCCTGGGCATTCGCCATGTGGGAGAGGCCACGGCCAAAGAGCTGGCTCGGCACTTTGGACAACTCGACGCCATCATGCAAGCCAGTGAAGACGCGCTCTTGCAAGTGCCCGATGTGGGACCCACCGTGGCGCGCAGCATTCGCGTCTTTTTTGACCAAGCACACCACCGCGAAGTGGTGCAAGCCTTGCGCGACGCGGGCGTGCACTGGACGGAAGGTGATGCGCTGGCCCCGATCGACATGCCTTTGGCGGGGCTCACGGTGGTGTTGACGGGCACGTTGCAAAGCATGGGCCGCGACGAGGCCAAAGACAAACTCGAAGCCCTGGGCGCCAAAGTGGCAGGCTCGGTGAGCAACAAAACCAGCTACGTGGTGGCGGGCGCGGAAGCGGGCAGCAAGCTCGAGAAGGCTCAGGCCTTGGGCGTGCCCGTGCTCGACGATGCTGGCCTGAACCTGCTTTTGCAAGGAAACAAACCATGACTGTTCGTGAGATTTTGAAGATGGGCGATGCTCGCCTGCTGCGCATGGCTGAGCCGGTGCAGGCCTTTGACGCGCCGGAGCTGCACGCGCTGCTGGCCGACCTGCGCGACACCATGGCTGCCGCCAATGGCGCAGGCATCGCAGCGCCGCAAATCGGGGTGAACCTGCAGGTGGTGATTTTTGGCAGCACCACGGTCAATCCGCGCTACCCTGACCGAGAATTGGTGCCCCCCACGGTGCTCATCAACCCGGTCATCACCCCGCTGGGCAGCGAGCAAGCGCAAGCCTGGGAGGGCTGCCTGTCGGTGCCCGGGCTGCGCGCCCTGGTGCCCCGCTCGGCACGCGTGCGCTACACCGGCTTTGACGAAAAAGGCCAGGCCATTGACCGCACCGTGGAAGGTTTTCACGCCCTGGTGGTTCAGCACGAGTGCGACCACTTGATCGGCAAGCTCTTTCCGATGCGGGTGCGTGACTTCACGCATTTTGGCTTCACCGAGGTGCTGTTCCCGGACATCAGCGCGGCCGAAGACGATTGATCACAAGCGCGCCAGTCGCTCCAGCGCGAGGTTCAGTGTTTCGTCTTTTTTGGCAAAGCAAAAACGGATGACTTGTTGGTCAAAGCCGTTGCCATAAAACGCCGACAGCGGAATGGCAGCAACGCCGATCTCGCGGGTGAGCCACTGGCAAAACTGGGCTTCACCCAGGTTTTTCTCGGGAACCGACAAACCTGAAATGTCCACACACTGAAAGTATGTGCCTTCGCCAGGCAGCAGCTTGAACTTGGTGTTGGCCAGTCCGGTGCGAAACAGATCGCGTTTGCGTTGGTAAAAAGCGGGCAAATCCAGATAGGGGGCAGGGTCGGCCATGTAGCGTGCCAAGCCGTGCTGCACTGGGGTGTTGACGGTGAACACGTTGAACTGGTGCACCTTGCGGAACTCGGCGCTCAACACCGCTGGTGCGGCCACGGTGCCGACTTTCCAGCCGGTGACGTGGTAGGTCTTGCCAAAGCTCGACACGATGAAAGCGCGGGCCGCCAAGCCCTCGAAGCTGGCCGCGCTCCAGTGCTGGTTGGGCGCATAGACCATGTGTTCGTAAACCTCGTCTGAGATCAGCAGCACGTCGGTCGGGTCCAAAATGTCTTGCAGACGCAGCATGTCTTCGCGCGACCAGATCATGCCGCTGGGGTTGTGCGGCGAGTTGATGAGGATGGCGCGGGTTCGGGGCGTGATGGCCGCTTGGATTTTGTCAAAGTCAGGCCGAAAGGTGCCGGGCGTGAGCGGCACTCGCACCACCACCCCACCGGCCAGTTCGATGTTGGGCACATAGCTGTCGTAGCAGGGCTCCAGCACGATCACCTCGTCGCCAGGGTGAACGATGGCCAAAATCGTGGTGAGGATGGCTTGCGTGGCGCCTGCAGTGACCGTGATCTCGCTGACCGGGTCGTAGCGTTTGCCGTAGAGACTTTGGATTTTGTGGGCCACCGCTTCGCGCAGTGGCGCCACGCCGGTCATGGGCGGGTATTGGTTGAGGCCTTCGCGCATGGCGTCGGTCACCGCGTCCACCAAGCGCGGGTCACAGGCAAAGTCCGGAAAGCCTTGCCCCAAGTTGACCGCACCTTTTTCTGCGGCCAGCGCCGACATGACGGTGAAGATGGTGGTGCCCATATTGGGCGTTTTGGATGGGAGGGCGGGTGTGCGTGGGTTCATGGCGTCATCACAGTTCGTAGTCGTTGACATGGCCTGTCATGGCCTTGGCGACCAGGCTGGCGGTTAAGCGTTCGCTCAGGAGTTCGGCGAATTGGTAGACAAACTGGCGCAGGTAAGCGCCGCGTTTGAAGGCAACGCGCGCCACGTTCATGCCCAGCAAGGGGCCGAGAGGGCGAACCGCGAGGTCTTGCACCGGGTCGTCTTTGACGGCCATTTCGGCCACAATGCCCACCCCCAGTCCCAAGCGCACATAGGTTTTGATCACGTCCGAGTCGATGGCTTCGAGCGCAATGCGTGGGCTCAGTTTCTTGGCTGCAAAGGCGTTGTCAATGCGGGTGCGGCCCGTGAACGAGGGGTGGTAGGTGATCAGCGGTTCTTTGGCAATGTCTTCCAGCGTGATCCGTTCCATGCGGGTCAAGGGATGGTCAGGGGGCATGACCAGGACGTGCTGCCATTCGTAGCAGGGCAGGGTGACGAGGTCTTCATAGGCCGACAGCGATTCGGTGGCGATGCCAATTTCTGCGGTGTCGTCGAGCAGCATTTTGGCCACTTGGTCGGGAGCGCCTTGGTGCAAGCTGATGTTGACTTTGGGGTATTTGTCGCGCAGCCGGGCCACGGGCGTGGGCAGCACGTAGCGCGCTTGGGTGTGGGTGGTGGCAATCGACAGGGTGCCGCTGTCTTGGGCGCTGTATTGGTCACCGATTTTTCGCAAGTTGCTCACTTCGCGCAGGATGATTTCAATGCTTTGCAGCACCTGCAGGCCCGGCTCGGTGATGCGTTTGAGCCGTTTGCCGTGGCGGGCAAAGATGTCGATGCCCAACTCTTCCTCCAACTCGATGATGGCTTTGGAGACGCCCGGCTGGGAGGTGTGCAGGGCTTTGGCGGCCTCTGTCAAATTGAGGTTGCGGCGCGCAGCCTCTTGGGCAAAGCGAAATTGGTGAAGGTTCATATGCAAATCGCCATATTGATGGCTGCAATTATGCCTTGAGGTTTTTAAGCTTCGGGCGCTGTGCCGAGGGCGATTTGGGCCATCAAGCGCGTCATGGCCGGATGCTCGCCCACTGGGGCCGCGAGCTCCAAGCGCAGGTCTGGGTGCTGTGCTTGCCACTGCGCGACCAGGGCGGGCAGGTCTTCGCGGGCGTGGCGGCCAACCCCCAAGAACATGGGCAAGATGCGAACGCGCTGCAGCCCTTGGGCGGCCAAGTCGTCTAACACGGTGGGCAGATCTGGCTGCATCAGCTCCAAAAAAGCGCAGCGTACCCAGCAGTCAGCTTGCTGCACGGCCATGGCTTGGGCCACAGCGTCGATGGGCGCGCGCCACAGCGGGTCGCGTGAACCGTGTGCAAACAAGACGATTGCAGTGCTTGGGGTATGTGTGAGTGTCGGGGTCATTGTTTGTTCACCATCCAGGCGAAGGCCCCCAGCGAGATCAGGGTGTAGAGCAGCGATGGGGCCGCAGAGGTGATCCAGGGCACCCAGTTTTGCAAGTTGCCAATGTGCCCAAACACATTGTTGAGCAGGTAAAAGCTGATGCCTGCCATGACGCCGCCAAAAACATGCCCCGCAATTTGCCCAGACCTGAAGTGCAAATACGCAAAGGGCAGGGCCAAGGTCAGCATGACCAGGCAGCTGAGGGGGTAGAACACTTTGCGCCACATCAATATTTCGTATTGCTGGGCGTTTTGCTTGTTGTGGGAGAGGTGTTGTGTGTACAAAAACAAGTCCCAAACTTTCATTTGTTCGGGGCTGAGCAATGCCGCCGCCACCATGTCCGCCGAGATACCGGTGGGCCAGTCCAGCTGGGGCAGTTTGCGAATGACCATGCGCTTGACCTGCGGTGACCCCTCGTTTTGCAGCGCTTCGTGTTCCACGCCGCTGAGCTTCCAGACGCCGTCGCCAAACTCCCCTTTGTCGGCCGCGATGATGGACAACAGTTGTCCTTGGGCATCGAATTGGTGGATGCGCACGCCCAGCATTTGGGCCTGGTCGTTGAACGCCCGGACGTTGACAGCAGAGCGGCTGGTGGCCGTGCGCTCTTTGAGCCACGCGCCTGTTTGCCCGGTGGTGATGGCGCCTCGAAACTGGCTTTTGAGCAAGGTGCTTTGGCGCTCAGACCAGGGGCTGAGGTAGTCGCCCAGCAAAAATGTCAACAGCACAAATCCCACGCCCAGTTTCAGCAGCAGGGTCAGCGCACGCAGGGGATCGAGCCCCCCGGTGCGCAAAATGGTGTACTCCGAACTTTGCGCCAGCCTGGCCATCACAAAAATCGTTCCAATGAGCACCGAGATGGGCATCAACTCATAAAGGTGGCTTGGCACTTTGAGGGCCACTTGGACCAAGCCGTGTTGCATTTGGTAGCCCGCATGGGCCATGCGACTGAGGTTTTGCAGTTCCTCGACCAAGTCAAAAAACACAAAAAGCGCCAAGAAACCGAAGACGACAAACGCCACGGCCTGGATGATTTCCCGGTACAGGAGTCGTTGGACAGTTTTCATCGGGCAGTCGCTCCGGGGGTCTCAGGCGCGTCAGCAAGCCGCGCGGTGACGGATGGCGTGGGCGTGGGCGTGGGCATGGGCGTCGCGGTGTCCGCGAATTGGCGGGCCCGTTCAGAGCGCAGGAAAGAATCGAATAACATGTTGATAAAGGAGTAAACCGTCAATGAAGTTCGACATCCAAAAGCGCTCATCAGAGCAATTGCAAGGCGACACACACGATGCCCTGGTGGTGCTCTGGTCTTCAAGCGCCAAGATCGGCAAAGACCTGATTTCTGCCTGGATCAACAAGGCCCTCAAGGCCGGGGATTTTGAACACAAAACCGGTTCAGTCCTGCAATCTTACGGTATGGCCGGCGTCCAAGCGCGTCGTTTGGTGGTGGTCTCTTGCGGCGAAGGCCAGGCCAAGGACCACAAAGCCGCCATTTCAGCGGCTTGGGCCTGCCTCAAGGGGGCCAAGGTTCAGCGTTTGGGCCTGCATTGGGCCAGCGATGTGCAGCCTGATCAGGTGCAACAGGCGGTCATGGCGCTGGCCGAAGCCAGCTACAGCTACACGACCACCTTGAGCCAAGCCAAACCCCGGGTGCTGACGCAAGTGCGTTTGAGCGCCGAAACGGTCACAGCGGCCCACCAGCAGGCCGTGGTCAAGGGCCACGCGACCGTTGCGGGCATCGAGACCGCCAAGGAGTGGGCCAATCGCCCCGCCAACCACGCCACACCCAGCGACCTGGCCGCCGCCGCGCGAGCCATTGCCAAAGCCCCCAAATTGGACTGCGAAGTGCTGGGGCCCAAAGAGGTTGCCAAATTGGGCATGGGGGCATTTTTGGCCGTGGCGCAGGGCTCTGCCCAGCCTTTGCGGTTCATTGTCTTGCGCTATAAGGGCGGCAAAACGCAAGATGCGCCTGTGGTGTTGGTGGGCAAGGGGGTCACGTTTGACACCGGCGGCATCTCGATGAAGCCCGCCCCGGAGATGGACGAGATGAAGTTCGACATGAGCGGCGCGGCCAGTGTGCTGGGTGTGTTCAAGTCTTTGAGCCTGCTGCGCCCCGCCATCAACGTGGTCGGCCTGATCCCGGCCACCGAAAACATGCCCGATGGCTTGGCGGTCAAACCCGGCGATGTGGTCACCAGCATGAGCGGGCAGACCATCGAAATACTCAACACCGACGCCGAAGGCCGCTTGGTGCTGTGCGATGCCTTGACCTATGCCGAGCGCTTTAAGCCGCAAGCGGTCATTGACATCGCCACCCTGACCGGAGCCTGTGTGATCGCTTTGGGCGCAGTGCGCTCGGGCTTGTTTGCCAGTGACGATGCGTTGGCCACGGCCTTGCAAAAAGCCGGCGATGTCTCGGGTGATCTGTGCTGGCGCATGCCCATGGACGACGACTACGCCGAAGGCCTCAAGACCCCATTTGCCGACGTGGCCAACGTGGCGGGGCGTGCCGCCGGTTCGGTGTCTGCGGCCAAATTTTTGCAACGCTTTGCCAAAAAATACCCTTGGGCCCACTTGGACATCGCCGGCACGGCTTGGAAAAGCGGTGCCGCCAAAGGGGCCACCGGCCGCCCGGTCAGACTGCTGCTGGAATATGTGTGCCAGTTGGCCGATGCCCCTGTGGTCAGCCCGCCAAGCGCACGCCGTCGAACGGCTGCCCAATCGTCTGTCTAAGCGCCTTCCTGATCGCCAAAAATGACCCAGATCGAGTTCCATTTCAATGCGCCAGACAAATTGGTTTACACCTGCCGATTGCTGCGCAAGTGCATGGCCAGTGGGGCGCGTGCCGGGGTGGTGGCAGCACAGCCTTTGCTCGGCCATTTGGACCAAAAGCTCTGGACGTTTTCTGAGATGGATTTCATTGCCCACGCCCTGCTGGCTGGGGATGCGCCACCCGACGCCGCTTGTCCGGTGCTCTTGGCTGAACGCGTCGATCTGCTCGGTGCGGTTGACGTGCTTGTCAATTTAGGGGGCGAGGTGCCCGAGGGCTTTGAGTCTGTGGCGCGTTTGATCGAGATCGTGACGGCTGACGAATTGGACCGGGCGCAAGCCCGACAACGGTGGAAGCAATACACCCAGCAGGGCTACACCTTGATCCGCCACGATCTGGGCAAGCCCGTGGCTGCTTGATTGGGCAACAGGCCGTGTGGCCTGCAAACGCGC
>JAHECM010000190.1 GCA_024641725.1 Limnohabitans sp.
CCGCCAGCAAGGGGGCCAGCAGGCGCGAGACGCTGGGCTGGCTGGTGCCCAGCTGCGTTTGCAGCTCGGCGCTGGTGGCGTGCCCGCTGTTGCGCCGCAGTGCGGCCAACAGCGCTTCGGGAGTTTTTGGGGGTTGGGCGGCGTGGGGGATGTTCATTGAATGGATTTATGAATGGATATTTTGATTGTAGGCGTTCGGCTGAGTGTCAGGGTTTGTGGTTCGTTTGAGTGGAGCGTTTAACTCTTTATTTCGAGTGTTTTTGCGGTTAAATGCGGGGATTTTTTGGGCATGTTTGTGAGTTGAATTTGAAGTTGAAGTTGAAGTTGATTTTGAATTCTTTGAATAGATATTTAGATTTTTTCTAGGCATCTTAAGTTACGACTGGTCACCAAACACGGCGCTGGGGCGTCTGCTCCGCCGGGGCTGGCTGCGCTAAAGCTTCAGGGCCTGGCGGCGTGGGTTCACGCAGCGGCCCTAGGAGTTGAGAACATGTCTATTTTGAAATCACCGTGGATGGATGCGCAGGGCAAGGCCCGCAGGGTTTGGGGGGCAGCCGTGTTGGCTGTGAGCGCTTCGCTGTCGGCGTGTGCCCATCCGGTGGTCGTCACGCCGGGGCCAGGCTACGGCCATTCGGGTCCGGTGGTGCTGCCTTACGGTTATGCCGTGCCGCCTGCCCCGCTGTGGGCGCGCCCTGCGGTGGTGGTGCAGCGCCCCGTGGCGGTGCCGGTGTATCCGAGTTACACCTCGTACCCGTCATACAACGGCCAGCACTGGCACGATGCGCGGGCTTGGGGACGCGGTGACGCGCCTGGGCGGCCGGAGCACGGCAAACGCGGTGAGCGAGGTGAGCGCGGTGACCCTCGCGGTTGGGGCTACGGTCACCCTGGTCGTTGACCGTCAGGTCAGCACAGACCGTCTGAATGCCCCTCGGCCGCTGCGCCAACCCTTGGGTTCACATCGCCTTGAACTGGTGTGCAAAAAGGCGGCTCACGGGCAGGGCGGGGTGCGCGGTGGCGACCTGACCTTTGAGGCGCAGGCTCAGTTTGCCCATCGCATCGCGCTGGACGGATTCGATGGCCGTGGCCCGCACCAAGGTGCCTCGGTGGATTTGCCAAAAGACCGCCGGGTCCAGCCGGTGCTGCAGTTCTTTGAGGGGGGTGCGCAGCAGCACCTCGGTGCCGTCGTGGGTGAACACGCGCACGTATTTGTCGGCGGCCTCCAGCCACACCACATCGGCCACAGGCACCATGCGCAGTTGTGTGCCTTGGCTCGCTTGCAGCAGGGCCAACGGGGGCTGCGTCAATGGGTACTGCGTTTGGCTTGCGCCGGGGCTTTGCAGCAAGGCGCGCAACTGGCTCAGCACGGGGTTGAGCGCATCGAAGGGGGCTGCGCTGCTCTGCGCGGCGGTGGCTTGGCGCTGGCGCCATTGGGCTTGCAGCCGCGCCACGGTTTGCGCCAAGCGGTCGGCACGCACGGGTTTGAGCACGTAGTCCACGGCTTGTGCGTCAAAGGCGCGCAGCGCGTATTCGTCGTAGGCGGTCACAAACACCAACACCGGAAAAGCCCGGCCCTCGGGCCAAGCGTCGGCCAGTTCAGCGGCGGCTTGCAGGCCGTCTTGGCCGGGCATGCGGATGTCAAAAAACAAAAAGTCGGGCTGCAAGGCCAGGGCGCTGTGCACGGCCTGCAAACCGTCGGTCACGCTGGCCACCATGCGCAGCTCGGGCCACAGCGCGGCCAGCTCGTGTTGCAGCGCGAGCGCGAGCAGCGGCTCGTCTTCGGCGATCAAGGCGGTGGGGGCGTTGGTCATGCCTGAGGCTCCAAGGGCCATTGCAGTTGCACGCACAAGCCCTGGGGCAGCACGGGCAGCAGCTGCAGGCTGGCGCGCTCGCCATACAGCGTGTGCAGGCGCTCGCGCACATGCTGCAAGCCGTAGGAGCTCGCGCTGTTGTTGTTGCTTTGGCTGATTTTTGGCGTCGACAAATCCATGCCTTGCCCGCTGTCTTGCACGCGCAGGACCAGCAAGGTGCCTTGCTGCTGCGCGCTGACGCTGATCTGGCCGGGCTCGACTTGCGGCTCCACGCCGTGGCGAATCGCGTTTTCTACCAGGGGCTGCAAGATGAAGCTGGGCACGGCTTGCCCGGCCAACGCGGGCGGCAAGTCCAATTCAAACTGCAGCCTCTGCCCCATGCGGATCGCCATCAGGCTCAGGTAGTCGCGCAGGCGCTGCATTTCGGTGCTCAGGGGCTGGCTGGGGCTGCGCGAGGCTTGCAAGGCGCTGCGCAGGTAGTCGTCCAAGTGGTCGAGCATGACCACGGCCTGCGTGGGCGCGGTTTGAATCAAAGCGCGCAAATGCGCCAGGGTGTTGAACAGCATGTGCGGCTGCAGTTGCGATTGCAGCAATTGCAGCTGCGCCTCCTGCACTTGGCGCGCCAGCGTTTCGGCCTTGCCGCGCTGGTAAAAATACGCCACAAAAGCGGCACTCACTGCCCCAGAGGCGGCCAACAAGCCCACAAAGCGCGGGCGGTTTTGGGCCAGCAAGTCCCAGGTGGATTGCCCGGCGTACCCGTCGCCCAGCGCGGTGCCCAGGGCGTAGCCCAGCGGAATGCCGATCAGCAGCATCAGGCTGGCGGGCAGCGCGGGTGGCCAGTAATGCGGGGGCTGCGCGCCCAGCCAGCGGCGCAGCACAAAGCGGGGCAGCTCGCAAAAGGCCCAGGTCAGGGTGGAGATGGCGTAGCTGTAGACCAGGGGAATGTCCAGTCGGCCCTGGCCCAGGGTGTTCCAGTTGAGCAGCGCAATCAAGAGTGCCACGACCCAGACGATGGCCAGGCGCTTGAGCAGCGGGCGACGCTGGTCCGGCGGAATCCAAGGCGGGGTGAGGGTCTTCATGGCGGAAGTTCTTGCAAAAAGAAAGCGGCGATCAAGTCAAAGCCCGATTGTCGCTGGACTGAAGTGAATTCGGCGTGGGGCAAGCCGCCGCGCATCTGGGTCGCCGCCACGTTGCGGGCCAACTCGGCAGGCCAGGGAGCGAGCCAGTCGAAATGGCCTGCGCCTGCGTGGTGGGACAGGACCCGACAGCCGCGGCAGTGTTGCAACACATGCTGGCTGTGAAAGCGAGGCACCAGCACTTGATCGGCCTCGGCCACCGTCAAACCCACTGGAATGCGGATGCGTGCCAGGCTTTCGGGGGTGAAGATCGCGCCCACGGGCACCAACAAGCTGACGGCGGCCACACGTGGATCTGGTCGTGGGTCAGCTTGTGGTTCGGTTTTGGTGTACTGAGATGGACCTGCAGTTTTGCCGCCATGCAAGGTTTTGAGAAAGGCGGGCGCCGTGCCTTCGGTCAGCATTCGCGCCATGGCGAACTGCTCTTTGCGAAGCATTTGCTGCACGGCTTGTCCAGCCAACCCATTTAGGCAAAAGCCGATGTCTTCATCCATGTGTTGAGCGCAGTGCTGCGTCAAGTCCAGCATGCGCCACTGCGCGCCAGCCAGTGCCAGGCCAGACACGCCGCCTGCCGACATGCCGTGCACGCCCACGCGGCGGGTGTCCACCAGTGGGCCCAGCACAGGGTCATGGGCCACAGCGTCGATGGTGTCGCTCACGTCTTGCGGGCGTGTTTGCCAGCTCTGCGGCCCGGCACGGCTGAAGTCTTGCCAGTTGTCACCACGGTGTTCGGGTTGGGCCACCGCAAATCCAGCATGGGCCAAGGTGGTGGCCAGGGCGTGGTCAGGCCAAGCGCTGCCTGCCGTGCCGTGCGACAAAACGATCAAGCGGCGTTTGCCTGATGCCATCGGCAAGGGTGGTGCGTTGCTCGCTACTTGCAGCACGAACGGGCCCTGGGTGAGGGTTCGGGCGGCGCTTACCGTGGGGTACACCACCGTGATGGGCATGCCGCCTGACGCCATCAGACGCATGCCGACCTGGGCTTGACTGGCGGTGGTCAACAACAGGGCGCAGAAGGTCAGCAGTCCCTTTAGAACACGGGTTTTCATCGGGCTTTGCGAGGAGTGTTTCATGCGGCGTTTTGGAGTTTCAGCAGCCGCCAAGTGCGGCCATTGAGCAGGCCGGACAGCAAACCATACAGGGCGCTGATGCCGATGGCCGCTGGCAGGCTGTGCACTGCGTCGGGGGCCAGTGCCGTCCACATGCCCACGGCAAATTTGCAGGCAAAAATGACCATGAACAAGCCCAGTGGCA
>JAHECM010000028.1:0-12862 GCA_024641725.1 Limnohabitans sp.
GGCGGCGGCAAAACCATTCGCGACGGCATGTCGCAATCGCAACGCACCAACGCCGCCCACGCAACGGGCCCCGAAGCGCCTGGTGCGATGGACTGCGTGCTGACCAACGCCCTCATCATCGACCATTGGGGCATCGTCAAAGCCGACATTGGCCTGCGCGGCAACCGCATCGCCGCCATTGGCAAGGCGGGCAACCCCGACACCCAGCCGGGTGTGGACATCGTCATTGGCCCCGGCACCGAGATCATCAGCTGCGAGGGCTTGATCGTCACCGCCGGCGGCATCGACTCGCACATCCACTTCATCGCACCCCAGCAGATCGACGAGGCGCTGGCCAGCGGCGTGACCACCATGCTGGGTGGCGGCACGGGCCCAGCTACCGGCACTTTTGCCACCACCTGCACACCCGGCCCCTTCAACATCGAGCGCATGATGCAGGCGGCCGACGCCTTTCCGATGAACCTGGGCTTTTTGGGCAAGGGCAATGCCAGCTTGCCAGCCGCGCTGCACGAGCAAATCAACGCGGGCGCGATTGGGCTCAAGCTGCACGAAGACTGGGGCACCACGCCCGCGGCCATCGACAACTGCCTGAGCGTGGCCGAAGAAACCGACACGCAAGTGGCCATCCACACCGACACCCTCAACGAGTCGGGCTTTGTGGAAGACACGGTAGCCGCCTTCAAGGGCCGCACCATCCACACCTTCCACACCGAAGGCGCCGGTGGCGGGCATGCCCCCGACATTTTGAAAGTGGTGGGCGAAGCCAATGTGCTGCCCAGCTCCACCAACCCCACACGGCCTTACACCATCAACACGCTCGACGAGCATGTGGACATGCTGATGGTTTGCCACCACCTGGACCCGTCGATTGCCGAAGACTTGGCCTTTGCCGAGAGCCGCATCCGCAAAGAAACCATTGCGGCCGAAGACATCCTGCACGACCTGGGCGCCATCAGCATGATGAGCAGCGACAGCCAGGCCATGGGCCGGGTGGGCGAGGTCATCATCCGCACCTGGCAGACGGCGCACAAAATGAAGCAGCAGCGCGGCAGCCTGCCCGGCGACACCGACCGCCACGACAACGCCCGCGTCAAACGCTACATTGCCAAGTACACCATCAACCCCGCCATTGCGCACGGCATGAGCCACGAGGTGGGCAGCATCGAAGCGGGCAAGTGGGCTGACTTGGTGATCTGGAAGCCCGCCTTCTTTGGCGTCAAGCCCGCGCTGATTTTGAAGGGTGGCTTCATCGCGTTGGCCGCCATGGGTGACCCGAACGCGTCCATCCCCACCCCACAGCCCGTGCACTACCGCCCCATGTTTGGCAGTTATGGCGGGGCGCTGTCTCGCGGCTCGCTGACCTTTGTCTCGCAGGCGGGTTTGCAAGCGGGCATTGGCGCACGCTACGGCTTGGCCAAAACGCTGAGCGCGGTGAAAAACATCCGCCAAGTGGGCAAGAAAGACATGGTGCACAACGACTACGCGCCGCGCATGGAGGTGGACGCGCAAACCTACGCCGTCAAAGCCGACGGCCTGCTGCTGACCTGCGAGCCTGCGGTCAGTTTGCCCATGACACAACGCTACTTTTTGTTCTGATGATCCTCTGCTCCAAACTCATGCCCCAAGGCCGTGGCCTGGCCCGCGTGCTGGTGCAACGCGCCAGCACCCTCAAGCTCGACTGGGACACCCGCCAAAAAAGCCGCTTTGACGCCACCGACAGCGCGGGGCGACAACTCGGCGTGTTTTTGCCACGTGGCACCGTGGTGCGCGGCGGCGATGTGCTGGTGGCCGAAGACGGCTCACTGGTTCAGGTGGTGGCTGCGCCGCAAGACGTGTTGCGCATCACCGCTTGCACAGAGCACGGCTCGCCCTTTGACCTGACCCGCGCCGCCTACCACCTGGGCAACCGCCATGTGCCCATCGAGCTGCAACCCGACCACCTCAAGATCGAACCCGACCATGTGCTGGCCGACCTGCTGCGGGCCATGCACATGACGGTGGTGGCGGTGTCTGAAGCGTTTGAGCCCGAGAGTGGCGCGTATGGTGATCACGGCGATCACGGCGGGCATGGGCACGGGCATCACGAACATGCACATTCACACGCTCAAAACGACACGGCTGAGCCGCATGTGCACGGCCCCGACTGCCAACATGGACACTGACACCGCACCTTCGGGCCTGCTGCAACTGATCTGGCTCGCGTCGCCTGCGCTGCCGATCGGCGGCTTTTCGTACTCCGAAGGTCTGGAAGCCGCCATCGAACAAGGCCTGGTGCACCACGAAGCCAGCGCCACCGACTGGGTGGTGAACCAACTGCACCTGACGCAGTCGCGTGGCGACTTGGCCGTGCTGGCGCAAGCCATCCCTGCATGGCAAAGCCACGACACCGCTCGCCTGCAATCGCTCAACGATTGGGTCATGGCCACCCGAGAAACCGCCGAGATGCGTTTGCAAACCGAGCAAATGGGCCGCTCCCTGCTCGACTGGCTGCGGAACCTGCAGCAAGCCAGCCAGGCGCAGTTGAACCTGTGCGCCGGTCTGCCTGTGACTTACCCCCTGGCCATGTCCTTGGCTTTGTCTTTGGCACACACGCCGCTGGACCACGCTTTGCAAGCCTGTGCTTTTGGCTGGGCCGAAAACATGACCCAAGCGGCGCTCAAGTCCGTGCCCTTGGGCCAAAGCGCGGGCCAGCGCATGCTGGCACGGCTGGCCCGCGAAATCCCTTTGGCGGTGCAAACCGCCATGGCCCTGCCTGACGAAGCACGACAAGCCTTCAGCCCCATGCTGGCCATCTTGTCAGCCCGCCACGAAACCCAATACTCCCGAATCTTCCGATCATGAACACCTCGTCTGCACTGCACCACATCCCCAAGCGCTCCAAAAAACTGCCGCCTTTGCGCGTGGGCATTGGCGGGCCGGTGGGCTCTGGCAAAACCACCTTGCTGGAGATGCTGTGCAAAAACATGCGTGAGCGCTGGGACTTGATCGCCATCACCAACGACATCTACACCAAGGAAGACCAGCGCCTGCTCACCGTGAGTGGCGCGCTGCCTGCAGAGCGCATCATGGGCGTGGAAACCGGCGGCTGTCCGCACACCGCGATCCGCGAGGACGCGTCGATCAACCTCGAAGCGATTGACCGCATGCTGGAGAAATTTCCAGACGCCGACGTGGTGTTCATTGAGAGCGGCGGCGACAACCTGGCCGCCACCTTCAGCCCCGAACTCTCCGACCTCACGATCTATGTGATTGACGTGGCCGCAGGTGAAAAAATCCCCCGCAAAGGCGGCCCCGGCATCACCAAAAGCGACTTGTTCGTCATCAACAAGACCGATTTGGCCCCACATGTGGGGGCCGACTTGAACGTGATGCGCGCGGACACCGCCCGCATGCGCCCCAATCGCGAGACCCGCCCCTGGGTCATGACCAACCTCAAAACGCTGGAGGGGCTGGCCGAGGTGGTGGCTTTCATTGAAAAGCGCGGCATGCTGGACCGCTGAACTGATACACCACTGAACCCGACGCCATGAAACCCCACAGCACCCTGCTCTTTGGCCTGCTGCCCCTCTGGGCTGCAGCGCAAACCTCGCCCAATGTGTTGCAGCCTCCCGCCCTTGCACCAGAGGTCGAAATCATCGCGCAAGGCCAAAGCGACCTGGGCCAGCGCGACGCGGCCAGCCAGGGCACGGTCAGCGGTGCCCAGTTGCGCGAGCGCGCTTGGCTGCGACCTGCCGAAGTGCTCGAGCTCATCCCCGGCATGGTGGTCACGCAGCACTCGGGGGACGGCAAGGCCAACCAATACTTTTTGCGCGGCGTGAACCTGGACCACGGCACCGACTTCGCCACCACCGTCAATGGCGTGCCCGTCAACATGCCCACCCACGCGCACGGGCAGGGTTACAGCGATCTGAACTTTTTGATGCCGGAGCTGGTGCAGCGCATCGAGTACAAAAAAGGCCCCTACTTCGCCTCGGAGGGCGATTTTTCCTCCGCCGGCTCGGCCAACTTTGTCTACCGCCGACAACTTGAGCGGCCCCTGCTGGACGTGAGCGTGGGCGCGCATGGCTACCAAAGGGCCTTGGTGGCCGGCTCGCACGCCTTGGACAACGGCCACACGGTGCTGGCGGCCGTGGAGCAGTTGCACAACAACGGGCCCTGGACCGTGCCCGAGGGCATGCACAAGCACAACGCCTTGCTCATGCTCAGCGGCGGCACTGCACAAAACCATTGGCAAGCGAGCCTGTCGAGCTACAGCGCCCGCTGGAACGCCACCGACCAAGTGCCGCTGCGCCTGATCGAAGCGGGCACCTACCAAGGGCGGCCCTTTGGCCGTTTTGACAGCCTGGACGCCACCGACGGCGGCCAAACCCACCGCACCAGCCTGTCTGCACAGTGGCAACAAAAAGACGCCCAACACCGCAGCGAGGTGAGCGCGTATGCCGTGCAGTACGACTTGGATCTGTACTCCAACTTCACCTACGCACTGGACCCACTGCGCAGCCAGGGCGATCAATTTGGCCAACGCGACCAGCGCAGCCTGTGGGGCGGCAGCGCATCGCACACTTGGCTGGGCGAATGGGGCGCGTTGGGCCCAGGCAGCATGGCCAACACCTTGGGCCTGCAGTGGCGGCAAGACCGCATTCGGGTGGGGCTGTTCAACACCACCACACGCGCTATCGACAGCACGGTGCGTGAAGACCGTGTCCAGCAAGCGCTGCTGGGCGTGTATGGCGAAAACACCATCAGCTGGGCCCCTTGGCTGCGCACTGTGCTGGGCTGGCGTGCCGACCAACTCCAAGCCGCCGTGACGGGCTTGGCCCCCAACACCACCGACACCGTCAAGGGCCGCAGCAGCCGCGTGTCGCCCAAGGTCTCGGTGGTCGTGGGGCCATGGGCAAAGACCGCATTTTTCTTCAATGCAGGCCAGGGATTTCACAGCAACGACGCCCGGGGCGTGACCGCACGCGTCGACCCGGCCCCGGGCCTGGTGCGCACACAGGGCCACGAAGTGGGCCTGCAAACCGAAATCATCCCCCAGCTCCAGTCGTCCTTGGCGCTGTGGCAGTTGGACTTCGACTCTGAGCTGGTTTACGTCGGCGATGCGGGCACCACCGAAGCGGGCCGCCCCAGCCGCCGCACCGGCGTTGAGTGGAGCAACCACTGGCGGCCAACGCCGCAGCTGCTGGTGGACGCCAACTTGGCTTGGACGCGGCCACGCTACAGCGACGCGGACCCGGCAGGCTCACACATCGCCAACGCGGTCCAACAAGTCGCCCATGTGAGCTTGACCGTGTCGCCCACCGGCCCCTGGTCAAGCAGCTTGAGCTTTCGCTACATCGGCCCCGCGCCCTTGACCGAAGACAACAGCGTGCGCTCGGCCCCCAGCGCCACCATGAACTTGCACCTGCAGCGGCGCATGACGCAGCAGCTCAGCCTGGCGCTGGACGCATTGAACCTGACCGACCGCCAAAACATGGACATCGCTTATTTTTATGCCTCGCGCTTGGCCGGGGAGCCCCTGGGGGGCGTGAACGGCGTGCATGTTCACCCGGCCGAGCCGCGCACGCTGCGCCTGTCCGCGCGGTACAACTTCTGAATGGACGCCATCACCTGACACATGGGCCGTGACACATGGGCCCTCTCACACTGGCCCTCTCACACTGACCCTGTCACATGGGCCCCAAGCCTGCGCCATACTCCACACATGCCTCACAACGAGCCGACCTTAAACACCTCCACCCCCTGCCCCCTGCCCGACCACGCCCCGCCAACAGACGGGCTGAGCAGGCTGCTGCGGCAGGCCCAAACCGCGCCCACGGGGCATTGGGACGAGTTGCGCGGGCAAAGCCAGACCAACGCGCAAGCCCCTGCCAGTGCGTATTTGAGTGGCGAGTGGGCACGGTTTTTTGACCCCTTGGCGGGCCAAAGCAGCGCCGGACTGAACGCCCACGCCGCCAGCTTGGCGCGGCAAGTGCGAGACAACGGCATCACCTACAACGTCTATGCCGACGCCCAACAACCCCAGCGGCCTTGGGCCTTGGACTTGCTGCCGCTCATGGTGGACCCGGTCAGCTGGGCACAAATCGAGGCCGGGGTGCTGCAGCGCATGCAGCTGCTCGAACACATCATGGCCGACACCTATGGCCCGCAAACCCTGCTGCGCCAGGGCCTGCTGCCCGCCGAGTTGGTGCAAGGCCACCCCGGCTACCTGCACGCCATGCAAGGCGCAGCCCCAGTGGGTGACCGCTTTTTGAGCCTGGCCGCCTTTGACCTGGCCCGAGGCCCGGACGGCTGCTGGTGGCTGCTGTCTCAGCGCACGCAAGCCCCTTCGGGCCTGGGCTACTTGCTGGAAAACCGACAACTGCTGGCCCGCGAATTCCCCGACGCCTTTGAAGCCATGCCAGTGCAACACCTGGCAGCCACTTACCGTGCGCTGGTCGAGGGCATTCAAGCCCGCTCGCCCGCAGGCCGCAACGCGCACATTGCGCTGCTCACCCCTGGGCCGTACAACGAGACCTATTTTGAGCACGCCTACCTGGCCCGGCACCTGGGCTTGACGCTGGTGCAAGGCAGCGACCTGACGGTGCGCCAAGACCACTTGTTTCTCAAAACCTTGCAGGGGCTGCAACCGGTGCACGGCTTGCTCAAGCGGGTGGACGACGCCTGGCTGGACCCGCTGGAATTGCGCCCCGAATCGACGCTGGGCGTGCCCGGCCTGTTGCAGGCGGTGCGCGCGGGTAACGTGCTGGTGGCCAACACGCCGGGGTCGGGCTTTTTGGAGTCCAACGCGCTGCTGGGCTTCATGCCTGCGCTGGCCCGCTCGGTGCTCAACGAAGCCTTGCAACTGCCCGCCATTCCGAGCTGGTGGTGCGGCGAGCAAGCCGCTTTGCAAGACGTGCTGCCCCGCATGGGCGACTGCGTCATCAAACCGACCTACCCACCGCACTCGGGGCGCAGCAGTTTTGAGCCCGTGCTCGGGCGCGACCTGTCGCAGCGCGAGCGCGACGAATGGGCGGGCCGCATTCTGCGCGATGGCGCTGCCCACACGCTGCAGGCTTACTTGCCCTTGTCGCACACGCCGACGTGGGACAGCGCCACGTCCAGTCTGACCTCGCGCCCGGTCATCTTGCGTGTGTTTGCCGTGGCCGACGCGCGCGGGGCTTGGCGTGTGCTGCCCGGCGGCCTGGCCCGCTTGGGCACGCGCGAGGGCATTGCCTCCATGCAGCGCGGCGGCAGCAGCGCAGACGTGTGGGTGGCCAACACGGCCACAGCTGCAGCCCAGGCCGATGCACTTGATGCGCCCATCGACACAACCAATGCGACGGCCACCGACGCAAGGAGCGACACCCCAGCCCCAGCCGATCCCCAGCCGCGCCAGCGCGTGGTCACCAGCCGCGCGGCTGAAAACCTGTTCTGGCTGGGCCGCTACACCGAGCGCGCCGAAAACACCCTGCGCTTGGCCAGCCTGAGCCTGCAAGTGCTCAACGGCGAAAACGCACAAAACGCCCCCTTGCTGGCTTGGCTGGGCACCCTGGCTCGACGGCATGGCCTGATCGCAGCAGGCGTGCCCACCACGGTGGCTGCGCGGCGCGTGTTGGAGCGCTCGCTGGTCGCTGGCCTGTGGGACAGCGACACCCCCAGTCTGGGCCACAACCTGCAGGCCATCCGCAGTGCGGCGTCGGCCGTGCGCGAACGCCTGTCGCCCGAGCATTGGCAACTGATCGAACACACACAAGCCCAATTTTTGGCCGCAGCCCCCCGCGCCGATGCCGACGCGCCCACCACGGGCCAAGCCACGCGCCAAGCCACGGTGCAGGCCCAACGCGCCTTGGCCCAGACCAGCCAGTTGCTGGCCGCCCAAACCGGGGCCCAGACCGACCGCATGACGCGCGACGACGGCTGGCGACTGCTGTCGGTGGGGCGGCACATTGAGCGGCTGGACTTTTTATCGCAAGCGCTGGCCAACGCCCTGGACTGCGGCACGCTGCACAGCCAGGCCGGCTTTGACGCGGTGCTGGCCTTGTTTGACAGCACCATCAGTTTCCACGCGCAGTACCAACAAAGCCGCACCCTGCCCGCCTTGCTGGACTTGCTGGTGGTGGACCCAGACAACCCCCGCGCCTTGCGCTGGGTGGCGCAAACCCTGCGCGCACGCCTGGCCCGCATGGGCCATTTGGCGGGCGGCGCAACCGAAGCCCTGTCGCACCAAGTGCCCGCCTTGTGGAGCCTGAACCTCGGCGATTTGTGCACGGGCGCTGGGCACAGCCCCACGCCCGCACTGGCCGACTGGCTGGCACAGGGCCACAGCGCTGCACTCAGCTTGTCGGACAGCTTGAGCGCGCTGTTTTTCACGCACAGCCGCGAGGCCGAGCACACCATCGGCATCTGACCCCGCCGCCCAGCCCAACCCCCGTCCGTCGAACACGACCCGCCCATGCACCTGCGCATCACCCACAACACCACCTGCCACTACAGTCCGGCCGTGGAGACCGCCCAGCACATGGCGCACCTGCAGCCGTGCGACAGCCCTTGCCAAACCGTGATCGACCACACCCTGCAGGTCTCACCCGAGCCCGAAACCCGCTCGCGCCGCACAGACGCCTTTGGCAACCCCCAAAGCCACTGGAGCCTGAGCCAGGCCCACAAAACCCTGCAAGTGATCGCCACCAGCGACGTGCACACCCGCGCCCTGCCCTCAGCCACTTGCACGCAGCCCTGGGAGGCCGTTCGCGACCTCTACCGCTACCAAGGCGAACGCGCTGCCCCTGCGGCCGGGCAGTTCGTGTTTGGCTCGCACCACGCGCCCCACCACGAAGCCTTTGCCGCCTTCGCCCGCGATGCGTTTGCGCCCGGCCGCCCCTTGATGGACGCGGCCACGGCGCTGATGGACAAAATGCACACCCAATTGCGCTACGAAAGCCACAGCACCGACATCCACACCCCCGCGCTCGAGGCCCTGCAAGCCGGACGTGGCGTGTGCCAAGACTTTGCCCACATCCTCATTGCCTGCCTGCGCTCTTTGGGCCTGGCCGCACGCTACGTGAGCGGCTACCTGCTCACGCAGCCGCCCGAGGGCCAGCCCCGCTTGATCGGGGCCGACGCCTCGCACGCCTGGGCCTCGGTGTACCTGCCCAGCTTGGCCGAGCACCCCTGCCAAGGCTGGCTCGACCTGGACCCCACCAACAAGCGCTGCGGCCTGGCCAGCCCGGGCCCGGACTACGTGCGCCTGGCCGTGGGCCGCGACTTTGCCGACGTCTCGCCCCTGCGCGGGGTGCTGCAAGGCGGAGCCTCTCACAGCCTTGAAGTTGGCGTTACAGTGGAGCCTCTTTTGACCCCTGAGGAAGCCGCTGATGAGCGTTTACGACACCCTGAAATCCCTGCACATTGAGCTGCCCCCCGTGGCCGTGCCCGCCGCAGCCTATGTGCCCTTTGTGCAAACTGGCAATTTGGTTTTTTTGTCTGGCCACATTGCCAAAAAAGACGGCAAAGTTTGGGCCGGTCAGCTGGGCAAAGACATCTCCACCGCCGAAGGCCAGCAAGCCGCACGCGCCGTCGCGATTGACCTCATGGGCACGCTGCACGCCGCCGTGGGCGACTTGAACAAGGTCAAGCGCATCGTCAAAGTCATGAGCTTGGTCAACTCGACCGACGACTTTACAGAGCAGCACTTGGTGACCAACGGCTGCAGCGAACTGCTGGGCCAAGTGTTTGGCCCCCAAGCCGGCGCACACGCGCGCAGCGCGTTTGGCGTGGCCCAAATCCCGCTGGGCGCTTGCGTCGAGATCGAGCTGATCGCCGAAATCGGCTGAACCCCTTTTTACCCCCAAGAAAGTCCATCCATGTCTGCATCGAACACCCTCTCCATGTCCAGCGCCAGCTTGCCCGTGTGCACCCGCATGTTGAGCAACCTGAGTCACATCTTGGCCAAGGCAGAGCAATTCGTCGAGGCCAAAAAAATCGACCCCACAGCGCTCACCAACTACCGCTTGGCCCCCGACATGTTCCCGTTCACGCGGCAGGTGCTGATTGCTTGCGATGCGGTCAAAAATGGCGTAGCCCGTTTGAGCGGCATCGAAGCACCCAAGTTCGACGACACCGAAACCACGCTGGCCCAGTTGCAAGAGCGCATCGCCAAGACCCTGGCCTTCATCGCCACCGTGCCGGCTGCTGCGCTGGACGGCACCGAGGACAAAGAGATCACCTTTCCCGCTGGCCCCGGCAAAACCCGCACCCTCACAGGTCAGGACTACCTGACCGGCTGGATGATGCCCAATCTGTATTTCCACATCACCACGGCCTACACCATCTTGCGCCACAACGGCGTGGAGGTGGGCAAGATCGATTACCTGTTGGGCGCGCAGGCCTGAGCCAGGTCTGAATACCTCAAGCCCTAAGACACCCAAGCCGGGTCAGGCTTGGGGTCCGCACTTCAGCGGCAACTGAAGTTGCTGGCGTCTTCGGGGTTGCCGGTGCCCTTGTAGTGCGCGTATTGCGGGTAAGCGCACAGCGGGCGGGTGCGGCCCGGGTACACAGCCGTGCCGTTGGCGGGCACGCTTTGGGGGGCTTGGCCTTTTTCGACCCAGTCCACCAAGCTGCCCAGACCGTCGATGCTGTCGGTGGCGGCGCCGCCGGCGCAGTGGCCCATGCCGGGCACCAAAAACAAACGTGCAAAGTCGGCGGTTTTGGCACCGTTTTGAGCCGTCAGGCGCTGGTAGTAGTCGATCATTTCGTGGGGCGAGAAGATCGGGTCGGCCAGGCCGTGGATGAACATCAGCTTGCCGCCGCGAGCTTGGTAGCCCGCCAGCTGCACATCGTCCGCCGTGTTGAAGATCCACGCATGCGCGTCCATGCGTTGCGGGTCGCGGTCAAAGTCAAACTTGTAGATGCTCAAGGTCCGGTCGGGCGGCGTCACAAAGTAGCCTTGCAGCGCGTCTTCCATCAAGAACACATGGCGCGAGTTGGCTTTGGCGGTGGGCGAGTTGCCCAGCTTCCACATGCGCCAGTCGTTTCGGGGGTGGCCCATGCCGGGGTCCCACGGCCAAGAGGCATACAAGGGCTGGCCTGCAGAGTTTTTGGCGCCCGAGAACATCTTCTTCAAAGCGCCCACCTGCGCCGGGGCCAGGCAGCTGTCGTTTTTGGCCCCTTGGCATTGCAAGGCGGCCACATCGAATTGACAGGCATCGGGGTGGGACACCAGGCCGTCGGCCACACCATCGAGTGCATCGCAACGGTTCAAGATGCCCTCACGCACCAGGTTCAAATCACTGTCGGACAGCGCCTGGCTGAGTACCGGCTGGCCATCGGCCCCCTTGGGCGCAATGGCTTGCAGGGCCTGGGTGTCCCAAGCGGCTGCAATGGTCGCGCCTTTGGACACGCGCATGGCCGGAGCCATGGCAATCACACCGTCAAAATGGCTGGGAAAGCGTTGGGTGAACATCATGGCCTGACGCCCACCGCCGGAGCAACCGATGAAGTAGGACTTGTCAGCCGGCTTGCTGTAGAAGCGTTTGACGAGTTCTTTGGCCGTCACGGCCACTCGGTCGTGCGCGTTGTAGGCGTTGTCGGTGCGGGCGATCGGGTAAAAGCCAAAGTCGGCTGTGGGCGACTGGTGCCCGGCGTCGGTGGTGACCACGGCAAAGCCCCGGTTAAGGGCATAGCCAGGCGCGGCCTGCGGGCCCACGGCGGGGCGCACCACGCCGTCGTTGCCGCCACCGCCTTGGTACAAAAATCGGCCATTCCAAGCGGTGGGCAAACGCAGCTCAAACCCGATGTGGTAGGGCTTGCCGTCTTGCCCCATGCGCTCGGCCATCTTGCCGTTGACTTTGCAATGCGCCACCAGCATGGGGCCTGCCGTGGCCCCCGTTGGGCGCACGCTGTCGCCCGCCACAGCCTCAGTTTTGAGGCTCATGCCGGGCCAGGCTTGCGCTGCGAAACTGGCACAGTCCGAGGTCTGCGCCCACGCGGCGCTGCTCAGAGTCAGTCCGGTCAAACCGGTGAGGCAGGCCAGCCAAGTTGTTTTGAGGTTCAGGTCAGGCATGGGGTGCTTTCGCTGTTCATTTGCAAGCAAAGCTGCTGGCGTCTTCCAGCGAACCGCTGCCCTTGTAAGTGGCCACGGTGGGGTAGGCGCACAGCGGGCGGCTGCGCTGGGCCGACCAACTGGCGGGCAGCTCGGTGTTCACGCCACCGGCATTGCCCGCGCCGCGCACGCTGGCCACCACGGCCTGTGGTGCCACGCCTTGTTCCACCCACTGCACCAGTGGGCCGAGCAGGTCGAACTGGTCAGCGGCGGGCCCTGCACTGCAGTGGTTCATGCCCGGCACCGGAAAGTAGCGCGCAAAGTCTGCGCCAGGATTGCCGCCCGCTTGGCCCAAGCGCTCGACCCATTGGCGGGTGTCTTCGGCCGAGAAAATCGCATCGCTCACGCCGTGGTACATCACCACCTTGGCGCCGCGCGAGCGCAAAGCGGCCATGTTGCTGGGCTTGGCTTCGCCGGGAGGGGTCATGAGCGACCAGCCCGACTCGCGGTAAGTGTCGTTGGTGGCCGAGAACATGGCCAAGCGCTGGCTGACATTTTCTTCGAGCGGTTTGAGCGGCATGGGTGGCACGCTGAAGATGGTGGCAATCGCCAGGGGATCGCGGATGAGCGAGTCCACGAACTTCCAGGTGCCCCAGTTGGCCCCAGACACACCGGTGTCATAAGGAAAGCTGGCGTAAATGCGCTGGCCTGCGGCAGTGTGCGCACCGCCAAACACGCGGGCCACCACGTCTTTTTGAGCAACGGTCAAACAAGCGCCGTTGCGCTCGCCCGTGCAGGTGGCCACATCGGTCTTCACATTGAAAGCCGCCTGGCAAGCCTGCGTGG
>JAHECM010000028.1:12962-20251 GCA_024641725.1 Limnohabitans sp.
GCGCCCAAGGCGGGCTGCACCGAGCCATCCAGACCGCCATTGCCTTGGTAATAAAAGCGGCCGTTCCAGGCCACCGGCAAACGCATCTCAAAGCCAATCGCGTAGTCGCGTCCGTCGCTGCCTTTGCGCTCGTGCATGCGGCCTTTGACCAAGCAGTGCGCAGGCACCAGCTTGTCGCCCTGTTTCAATGCTCCTGCTTCTACCCGTGAGGCCGCGTCCAGCCGGGTCTGGGGCCATTGCAGTGCGCCTACCAAGGCCTCGCAACTGGACAGGCTGGCCCCGCTGGCCGCCTTCAAAGCGGGGATGGACGCCCCCGGCAAACTGCTGCACGCCACGAGCACGCTGCCCGAGCACAAGACGGCCGCGGCCTGCAAGACGGATTTCAATGGAAAGGGTTTCATGGTGGGTCGCTTGGGTAGAGGAGACAAAGCCAAAGCATAGCCGCGCCACGCCAGCCACGGCAGGTCAGAGGTCGCGCGGGTGCCTAGGGTTTTCCCGGCGGCAGCCACGCGGTCAACAGGGGCAATGTGGCCAATGTGGGTGACTTGGAACAGGCGAAGCAGGCAGGCCAGGCCGACCCTGCCGAACGCAGGGGCTCAAACCCAGGCGGAGACCACCCGAAAGGTGATGAAAGCAGCGCCATAAGCCAGCCCCAGCTGGTACAGCAGCGTGATGGCAGGCAGCTTCCAGCCGCCGCTTTCGCGGTGGATGGCCACCAGTGTGGACAGGCATTGCGGCGCAAAAATGTACCAAGCCAACAGCGCCATGCCCGTGGCCAGGCTCCACTGCTCGGCCAGCACCGGGGCCAGCGCGGTGGCGGCACCGGCGTCAGCGGCCACCACGGCGTAGACCGTGGCCAGCGCGCCAATGGCCACTTCGCGGGCGGCCATGCCGGTGAGCAGGGCCACACTGATTTGCCAGTTGAAGCCCAGCGGCGCAAACAGCACTTGCAAGGCCCGCCCCACTTGTCCGGCGTAGCTGTGCTCAATGGCCGGGCCCACAGCGCCCACCGGAGCGGCCGGGTAGCTGGCCAGCCACCACAGCGCCACCGACAGCAGCAAGATCACGCTGCCCACGCGGCGCAGAAAAATCCAAGCCCTTTGCCACAGCCCCATCGCCAAATTGCGCAGGGTGGGCCAGTGGTAAGACGGCAGCTCCATCATCAATGGGCGTGACTGCCGCCCCGATCGCGTGAGCCACTTGAGCACCCAGGCGACCGCCATGCCGCCCGCAATGCCCGTGAAGTACAAGCCCAACAAGACCAAACCCTGCAGGTGCATGCCGTGCCAGTTGTCCGCCGGGATGAAGGCCGAGATCAGCAAGGTGTAGACCGGCAAACGGGCTGAGCAAGTCATCAATGGGGCGATCAATATCGTCACCAAGCGGTCACGCCGGTTGGCGATGCTGCGCGCGGCCATGATGCCCGGCACTGCGCACGCAAAGCTCGACAAGAGCGGGATGAACGAGCGCCCCGACAGCCCCACCCCGCCCATGATGCGGTCCAGCAAAAAGGCGGCACGCGGCAAGTAGCCGGACTCTTCGAGCAGCAAGATGAAGAAAAACAGGATCAAAATTTGCGGCAAAAACACCAACACCCCGCCCATGCCGGCCAGCAAACCCTGCACCAGCAAAGCACGCCACCACACATCGGGCCAAGCCTGCAGCGCCATTGCCGACAAAGCTTCCGTGCCGTTTTTGATGGCTTCCATCGGTATGTTGGCCCAGGCGAACACCGCCTGAAACACCAAGAACAACACGGCCAGCAACAGCAATGGCCCCAACACAGGGTGCAGCACGACCCGGTCAATCCGGTCGCTGAGCGCATCGGGCACCAGCGAATCCAGCTGCAAACGGCACAACAGGGCCTGCACCCGCACATGGTCACCCTCGGCATGGGCCTGCTCGAGCGACGCGTCGGGGCCGACTTGCACCGAGGCTTGCTCTGAACCTTGCTCTGTACCTTGCACAGCCCCTTGCGAGCGGGCCTGTGGCCCCTGCGGCCAGTGCGCCCAAGGCTGCCCCGCCAGCCAGTGGCGCACGGCGGCGTCGCCGCCTGACTGCACAGCCACACTGGTGACCACGGGCACGCCGAGCGCCTGCGACATGGCCTCGGGGTCGATCTGCAAGCCCCGCCCTGCGGCCAGATCGGCCATGTTGAGCACCACCAAACAGGGCAAGCCCAAACGCTGAACAGCCAACACCAGGCGCAAGCCCCGGCGCAGGTTGGTCGCGTCCACCACACAGACCAGGGCGTCGGGCCGTTTTTCGCCGGGGGACTGGCCCAGCAGCACCGCGCAAGCCACGCGTTCGTCGTCTGAGCGAGGGTAGAGGCTGTACACACCCGGCAAGTCCAGCACGCGCAAAGCGCGGCCATCGCTCAGGCTCAAGCGCCCTTCTTTTTTCTCGACCGTGGCCCCGGCGTAGTTGGCCACCTTTTGGTGGCTGCCCGTCAGGCGGTTGAACAGTGCGGTCTTGCCGCAATTGGGGTTGCCCACCAAAGCAATCAGTGTGCCGCGCGGCACCAGGTGCATGCGTTGCTCACGCATGGGGGGGCTCCAGCTCGATGCTGCGGGCTTCGTCCCGGCGCAGCGCAAAGGTGGACAAGCCCACCCGCACCGCCAAGGGGTCGCCACCAAACAGGCTGCGCGACATCACGCAGACCGGCTCGCCCGGCAAAAAACCGATCTCTTCGAGCTGCCGAGCCTGGGACTCTTGCCCCTCAGACACCCGCACCCGGGCGACGCGCCAGACGGTGGACAGGGGAACTTGGTCGAGGGTCATGCCGAAAAGTCAAAAATGAGATGCCCGATTTTATCGAGAATCATTCTCAATTGACTTGATGCAGCGCAAACCATGGCCCATTGAAGGGGCGATGGCTTCCCGCCCTCTGTCCAGACCTCACTCCACCCGCGTCACCCGGCTCGGTTTGAAGCCCAAGTCCGCCACGCGGCCCTTCTTGGCCCGCGCCGCTTTGGCGTTGTTGAGGCTGCGGATTTCGAGCGTTTCTTCGCGCTCTTTGCCGCCCCGGCCAATGCCTTCGATCTTGACGCTGCGGGTGTAGGCCGCTGCGCCCGCCAGGGTGTCTTTGGCTTCGAGGTCGATCAGCATCAGGCCCCTGCCGCCTTTTTCCATGGTTTTGAGTTCGCTGATCTCAAACGTCAACACGCGTCCACCGGTGCTGGCGCAGCACACGCTGTTTGCCGCAGGCATGGGCTGTTTATCGGCAGGCACGGTGGCACTGCTGCCGCTCACATGGCTGGGGGCGCAGATGGTTTCGCCATCTCCCAGGCTGATGAAGGCTTTGCCCGCTTTGTTGCGCGAAATCATGTTCTCGACCGAGGCCATGAAACCGTAGCCGCCTGAGCCGCTCAGCAGCAGCGTGGCGTTGGCCGGGCCTGCAAAGTAGTGGGCGATTTGGGTGGTGGGCTCCAGCTCGATGAGGGTGGTCACCGGTTGGCCGTCGCCTCGCGCGCCCGGCAAGGTGGCCACCGGCACACTGTAGAGGCGGCCGTTGCTGCCAAAGATGATGAGCTGGTCCACCGTGCGGCATTCAAACGTGCCGTACAGCCCGTCGCCCGCCTTGAAGGCGAAGCTGCTGGCGTCGTGGCCGTGGCCGGTGCGCGCACGCACCCAACCTTTTTCAGACACCACCACCGTCACGGGCTCGTCCACCACCTTGACTTCGGCCACCGCCTTTTTCTCTTCTTGAATCAAGGTGCGGCGCGGATCGGCAAAGGTCTTGGTGTCGGCTTCGATCTCTTTGACCATCAGGCGGCGCAGCGCAGCGGGGCTGCCCAAAATCTCTTCGAGCTTGCCTTGCTCGCCACGCAGCTCAGACAGCTCTTGCTCGATCTTGATGGCTTCGAGCCGGGCCAGTTGGCGCAGGCGAATCTCTAGGATGTCTTCGGCCTGGCGGTCGCTGAGCTTGAAGGCCTCGATCAGCGCGGGCTTGGGCTCGTCACTGTGTCGGATGATGCGGATCACCTCGTCGATGTTGAGCAACACCAACTGACGGCCTTCCAAAATGTGGATGCGGTCCAGCACCTTGTTCAAGCGGTGCTGGCTGCGGCGGGCGATGGTGGTTTGCCGAAAGCTGATCCACTCGGTCAAGATCTGGCGCAGCGATTTTTGGATCGGTTTGCCGTCGATGCCCACCATGGTCATGTTGATCGGGGCCGAGGTCTCCAAGCTGGTGTGGGCCAGCAGCGCGGTGATGAGCTCGGGCTGAGAGGTGCGGCTGGTCTTGGGCTCGAACACCAAGCGCACAGCAGCGTCTTTGCTCGATTCGTCGCGCACCACGTCCAGCACCGCCAGCAAGCTGGCCTTGAGCAGTTGCTGGTCTTGGGTGAGGGCCTTTTTGCCGGTCTTGACCTTGGGGTTGGTCAGCTCCTCGATTTCTTCCAGCACTTTTTGGGTGCTGACGCCGGGCGGCAACTCGGTCACCACCAGCTGCCACTGGCCACGGGCCAGCTCTTCGATCTTCCAACGCGCACGCACCTTGAGGCTGCCGCGCCCCGTGCGGTAAGCGTCGGCAATGTCGCTGGCCGGGCTGATGATCTGGCCGCCGCCGGGGTAGTCGGGGCCGGGGATGATGGCCAGCAGCTCGGCGTCGCTGAGCTGGTTGTTTTTGATCAGGGCCACACAAGCGTCGGCCACTTCGCGCAGGTTGTGGCTGGGGATCTCGGTGGCCAAACCCACGGCAATGCCGCTGGCGCCATTGAGCAGCGTGAACGGCAAGCGGGCAGGCAACTGGCTGGGCTCTTCAGTGGAGCCGTCGTAGTTGGGGATGAAGTCCACCGTGCCCATGTCAATCTCGTCGAGCAGCAAGCTGGTGATGCGGGCCAGCCGCGCCTCGGTGTAACGCATGGCGGCTGCGCCATCGCCGTCACGGCTGCCAAAGTTGCCCTGGCCGTCGATGAGCGGGTAGCGCTGCGAAAAGTCTTGCGCCATGCGCACCAGCGCGTCATAGGCGGCGGTGTCGCCGTGCGGGTGGTAACGGCCCAGCACATCGCCCACCACGCGGGCGCTCTTGACGGGCTTGGCGGCGGTGCCGTTGTTGGGGCCGCTGTACGACAAACCCATGCGGTCCATCGAATACAAAATGCGCCGCTGCACCGGCTTTTGGCCGTCGCACACATCGGGCAAAGCGCGGCCTTTGACCACGCTCAGCGCGTATTCGAGGTAAGCACGCTGGGCGTAAGCGGCCAGGTGGTCGCCCTCGGGGGCGGCAGCTTGCTCTGAAGTTTCGGGGGTCAGCAAATCGGTCATTTTTTCTGCGCGTTCTTAGGTTTGCGTTGGGGTGTGGTCATGGCTTGTCGATGGCGTGGCCGGATCAAGCAGTACATTGCGATGAATGGCCGGTTGGACATCGCGCAGTTCAATGCGCAGTGGGGGGGCGATGGGCATGGGCGGTTGAGGGTGCGTAGTTAAGGGACAAGCACTTTGGGCACCCAGCCTTTGGCCGCTGCCCGCTTGGCAAACCCTTTGTCGTCAAAGGTGGCCATCACATCGCAATGGCGGCTGCTGGCATGGTGCAAGACATCGGCAAAATCAAACCCTTGCGCCAACGCGTCGCAGGCGCTTTGCAAGGCTTGGCGGTCTTGCACCTGCACATGCGGCAGGGTCAACAAATGGCCAAAGACGGTGGCCACGGTGTCCGGCGAGAGCTTGTAAAAGCCGCGCAGCACCCATTCCAACTCCAGCGCCACGGTGGTGGCCACAAACAAGGGTTTGCCACTTTCCAAAAGGGCTTGGGCCCGCTCGCACTGCGCAGCGGTGGCTGCGTCGGCATTTTCGGCCTGCACGTAGTAGCGGGCCAGCACGTTGGTGTCCAGCGCGGTCAATCGCGCTGTGCGGTGGGTCCGCTGACTCATGGCTTGAGCAGACTGGCAGCGTCCCAATCGGCGGGCACGTGCGTTCCTTTGACTTTGACCATGCCAAAGCCTTTTTGGGGCAGCTGCCGTGCCGAGGGGGTGGGCCGCAAGGTGATGCAGCTGGCGTCGGCGCTGAGGTCAAACTCCACCGCCTGCCCGGGCACCAAGCCCAGGCGCTGGCGCAAGGCTTGGGGAATCGTGACTTGACCTTTGCTGGTGAGGGTGGACAACATGGTCATGCTCCTGTGTTGGGGGCGAAAAACGGGGATGGGTCCGCCATTGTATTACCAGGTAAGAATGGCTGCGCGCTCAAATATTGCTCTCAAACATCGATCTCGATGCTGTCGCCATGCAGCTCCATCAGCTCGCGGCGGGCGGCGGCTTCGCCTTTGCCCATGAGCTGGGTCATCAGCGCTTCGGTGCCCGCGTTGTCCAGCGGGCCCAACAGCACCGGCATCAGGCGGCGGGTGTCGGGGTTGAGGGTGGTGTCCCACAGCTGCTCGGCACTCATCTCGCCCAGGCCCTTGAAGCGGCTGATGCTCCAAGCGCCGTCTTTGACGCCGTCTTTGCGCAGCTTGTCCAAAATGGCGGTCAGCTCGCCCTCGTCCAGGGCATAGACCTTGGCGGCGGGCTTTTTGCCCCGGGCCGGTGCATCCACCCGAAACAGCGGTGGGCGGGCCACAAACACATGGCCGGTGTCGATCAATTTGGGAAAGTGTCGGAAGAACAGCGTGAGCAACAGCACCTGGATGTGCGAGCCGTCCACGTCGGCGTCGCTCAAGATGCAGATCTTGCCGTAGCGCAGGCCAGACAAATCGGGCGAGTCGCCCGGGCCGTGGGGGTCCACCCCGATGGCGACCGAGATGTCGTGGATTTCGTTGTTGGCAAACAGGCGGTCGCGCTCGACCTCCCAGGTGTTGAGCACCTTGCCGCGCAGGGGCAAGATGGCTTGGTTTTCTTTGTTGCGGCCCATTTTGGCGCTGCCCCCAGCGGAGTCGCCTTCGACCAAAAACACCTCGTTGTCGGCGATGTCTTTGCTCTCGCAGTCGGTCAGCTTGCCGGGCAGCACGGCCACGCCCGAACTCTTGCGTTTTTCGACCTTTTGGCCGGCTTTTTGGCGCGACTGCGCGGCTTTGATGGCCAGCTCAGCCAATTTTTTGCCGTAGTCCACATGTTCGTTGAGCCACAGCTCCAGCGCGGGGCGCACGAAGCTGGAGACCAAGCGCACCGCATCGCGCGAGTTCAGGCGTTCTTTGACTTGGCCCTGAAACTGCGGGTCCAACACTTTGGCGCTGAGCACATAGCTGGCCCGGGCGAACACGTCTTCGGGCATGAGCTTGACGCCTTTGGGCAGCAAGGCGTGCAGCTCGATGAAGCTTTTGACGGCGGTGAACAAGCCGTCGCGCAGGCCGCTGT
>JAHECM010000200.1 GCA_024641725.1 Limnohabitans sp.
ACGGCCACGGGGTCGAAGACTTGTGCGGCTTCGACGCAGAGCATGCGGGCAAAGCCGTCGCGTGGCATGTCGGCCAGGCCCGCGCATTTGTCTGGGCCGGGGTTCCACACCACGGTGTTGGACCATGAGGGGCTTTGTTCGATGTGCAATGCGCCCTGCCCGTCTTGCAGGCGCAGGGGGCTGGCGTGGGCTTGGCGGGTGTAGACGCGGTCAAACTCGCTGTCAAAGTACAGCGTGTCGGCGCTCATGCTGTGCAGGTCGGCCACGGCGTCCCACTCTTCCAGACCGCCCAGGCCTTGCAGGTCAACCAGCTCGATGTCGTCCACCGCCAAGTAGGTGTGCAAGGCGCCGGTGAACTGCAGCGGCTGTGTGTCGGTGTTGTGCACTTCCAGGCTCAGCTGCAAGCTGCCGGGCGTCAGGCTCACGCGCAGTTGCGCCGCAAAGCGCTGGGGCCAGGTGGCCAGGGTGTCGGGGCTGTCGCGCCATGCCAAGGTGAGGTGCGCGGCATCGGCTTGCAGGTCGCTGGCCTGCAGTTGCCAAGGGCTGTTGCGGGCAAAGCCGTGTTTGGGCAAGGTGCCGCGCATGTTGAACTGCGGCCAGCACAGGGGCACGCCGCCACGGATGGCGCTGTGGCCGTCCCAAGCGTTGACGGGGCTCAAAAACAAGCGTTCGCGCCCTTGCGCCACCCAAGACAGCACATGCGCGCCCTGCTCGGCCACCCGCACGCTGTCGCCACACGGCAGCACCAGCTCGTGGCAGGCTTGGCCCTGAAAGGTCACGGGGCTGACGTGTGCGGGGGTCGACATTTAGCCGTTGAGTTCGTCGGCGCGGGTTTGGGCGGCGGCAAAGTCGAGGTCGCCCGAGTACACGGCGCGGCCACAAATCACGCCTTCCACGCCCTCGCCTTCCACCGCGCACAGCTGCTCGATGTCGGCCATGTTGGACAAACCGCCCGAGGCGATGACCGGGATGGTGAGCGCTTGCGCCAGCTTGACGGTGGCGTCGATGTTGATGCCGCTCAACATGCCGTCGCGGCCAATGTCGGTGTAGATGATGGACTCGACGCCCCAGTCTTCAAACTTTTTGGCCAGGTCCACCACTTCGTGGCCTGTGAGCTTGCTCCAGCCGTCGGTGGCGACTTTGCCGTCCTTGGCGTCCAGCCCCACGATGATGTGGCCGCCAAAGGCGGTGCAGGCGTCTTTCAAAAATCCGGGGTTCTTGACCGCAGCGGTGCCGATGATGACGTAGCGCAGGCCGCTGTCGATGTATTTTTCAATGGTGTCCAGGTCGCGGATACCGCCACCCAACTGCACCGGAATGTCGTCGCCCACGGCCTTGAGGATGGACTTGATGGCCCCAAAGTTTTGCGGCTTGCCTGCAAACGCACCGTTCAGGTCCACCAGGTGCAGGCGGCGTGCGCCTTTTTCGAGCCAGGTGCGGGCCATGGCTGCGGGGTCTTCGCCAAACGTGGTGGCTTGGTCCATATCGCCTTGCTTGAGGCGAACGCAGTGGCCGTCTTTGAGGTCAATGGCGGGGATCAGAATCATGGCTGTGTCAAAAGCAGGTGGAAGAAAAAACGGCAGCGATCAAACCACTCAAGGCTGCCAGTGGAGGAAGTTGCGGAACAAGGCCAGGCCTTGGTCTGCGCTTTTTTCGGGGTGAAACTGGGTGGCAAAAATGTTATCGCGCGCAATGGCGCAGGCAAAGCGGCCACCGAAATCAGTCTGGGCCGCGCTGTGCGCGGGCTGCGCCACTCGGGCATAAAAGCTGTGCACAAAATAGTACCAGCTGCCGTCGGCAATGCCGCACCACAAGGCGTGCGCGGGTGCGTCTTGCCAGACTTGGTTCCAGCCCATTTGCGGCACTTTGTAGCGGGTGCCGTCGGGCTGCATTTGGCCCGCCAAATCGAACTTGATGACTTCGCCGGGGATCAGGCCCAGGCCGGGCGTGTCGCCTTCGGCACTGTGGTCCAGCAGCATTTGCATGCCCACGCACACACCAAACAGGGGTTTACTGGCGGCGGCTTCGAGCACAGCCCCGAGCAGGCCCGACTCGCGCAGCTCGCGCATGCAGTCGGGCATGGCGCCCTGCCCTGGCAAGACCACGCGGTGCGCGTTGCGCACCACTTTTGGGTCTGACGTGACGGTGACTTCGGCGTTGTCCACACTGGAGGCGGCATGCATGACCGCCTGCGCCACACTGCGCAAGTTGCCCATGCCGTAGTCCACAACAGCGACGCGGTTGACGCTCATGGTCAGAGGCTTCCTTTGGTCGACGGAATGACGCCGGCCGAGCGCGGGTCGAGTTCGAGCGCGGCGCGCACGGCGCGGGCAAAGGCCTTAAAGATGGTCTCGCACTGGTGGTGCGCGTTGACGCCCTTGAGGTTGTCGATGTGCAGGGTGCACAGCGCGTGGTTCACAAAGCCCTGAAAGAACTCGTACACCAGTTGTGTGTCCAAACTGCCCAGCGAGCCGGAGGTGAAGTTCACGTCCATGTGCAGGCCGGGGCGACCCGAAAAGTCCACCACCACGCGGCTCAGGGCTTCGTCGAGCGGCACATAGGCGTGGCCGTAGCGGCGGATGCCTTTTTTGTCGCCAATGGCTTGCGCCACCGCTTGGCCCAAGGTGATGCCAATGTCTTCCACTGTGTGGTGGCCGTCGATGTGCAGGTCGCCATCGCAGGCAATGTCCAAGTCGATCAGGCCATGGCGGGCAATCTGGTCGAGCATGTGGTCCAGAAAACCAATGCCGCTGGCCAGCTTGGCTTGGCCGGTGCCGTCCAAATTGATGGCGACGCGGATGTTCGTCTCGGCCGTCTTGCGGGTCACATCGGCGGTGCGGTTCATAAAGAGGCTTTCAAAGCGGCAAGGAGTTGGTCGTTTTCTGCGGCAGTGCCCACCGTCAGGCGCAGGCAGTTGGCCAGCAATGGGTGCATTTTAGAAATGTTCTTGATCAGCACGCCGTGCGCCTTCAAACCGTCAAAGGTTTTGGCAGCGTCGGGCACGCGGACCAAAATCATATTGGCCTCGCTGGGGAAGGCGGTCACGCCGGGCATAGCGGTCAGCACGGCTTGCACGCGGGTGCGTTGGGCGCGCAGGTCTTGGGCCTGGGCGGCAAAGACTTCGGCATGCTCCAGCGCAAACAGGGCGCACTCGCAGTTGAGCACGCTGATGTTGTAGGGCGGGCGGACTTTGTCGATCTCGGCCACCAGGGCTTTGGGGCCGATCATGTAGCCCAGTCGCACACCGGCCAAGCCAAACTTGGACAGGGTGCGCATGAGCAGCACGTGCGTGTGGCGGGTGATGCGGTCGGCGTAGCTCTTGCTTGCAAAGGGCTGGTAGGCCTCGTCCATGACCACCAAACCGCCTTGTGTGCCTTGGGCCAGCACGATCTTTTCGATCGTGTCGTCGTTCCACAAGTTGCCGGTGGGGTTGTTGGGATAAGCCAGGTAAACGATGGACGGCTTGTGCTCGGCAATGGCAGCCAGCATGGCGGCTTCGTCGAGTTCAAAGTCGGCCGTGAGCGGCACACCGTGAAAGGCCAAGCCTTGCAGCTGGGCGCTCATGGCGTACATGACAAAGCCGGGCAGTGGGGCCAGGATGGAAGCGCCGGGCACATCGCAGGCCAGCGCCAGCAAAGAGATCAACTCGTCCGAGCCATTGCCCAGCATGATGTCAAAGCCTTCGGGCATGGCGGCGTGTTGGGCCAGCGCGGCACGCAGGTCGTTGACACGGCCATCGGGGTAGCGGTTGAGCGCCAATGCGCCCAGGCGCTCGCCCAAAGCTTTTTGCAAGTCGGCAGGCAGGCGGTGCGGGTTTTCCATCGCGTCGAGCTTGACCATGCCTGCCGAGTCTTGGATGGCGTAGGCGTGCATGGACTGCACGTCTTGGCGGATGCGTTGCATCAGTGGGGGGCTCACGGTCATGTCGGCTCTCGCATGGGGGGGACGGGGTTCAGGCGCAACTCGGCGGCGCGGGCGTGGGCTTGCAGGCCTTCGCCATAGGCCAGCTCGGCGGCAATGCGGCCAAGCGGCTGAGCGCCCTGCTCGCTCACCTCGATCAGGCTGCTGCGCTTTTGAAAGTCGTACACGCCCAGCGGCGAGCTGAACCGCGCTGTGCCGCTGGTGGGCAGCACATGGTTGGGGCCTGCGCAGTAGTCGCCCAGCGACTCGCTGGTGAA
>JAHECM010000205.1 GCA_024641725.1 Limnohabitans sp.
GGCCTGAAAGCCAAAGACGTGCCTGTGGTCGCTTTCTCGGTCGGTGAAGAAGAGCTGCGCGGCGTGGACACCAAGCCGCTGGTGGGCCACTTGGCGGCATGGAACTACTTCATGAGCATCAAGAACCCGGCCAACGACGAGTTCGTCAAAAAGTGGGGCGCGTATGCCAAGGCCAAGGGCATTGCCGGTCACAAAGACAAGCCACTCACCAACGACCCGATGGAAGCCACTTACATCGGCATCAACATGTGGAAGCAAGCGGTTGAAAAGGCCAAGTCCACCGAGACCGACAAAGTGATCGCGGCCATGGCCGGCCAAACCTTCAAAGCGCCCAGCGGCATCACCAGCAAGATGGACGAGAAAAACCACCACTTGCACAAGTCGGTGTTCATTGGCGAGATCAAGGCCGACGGCCAGTTCAATGTGGTCTGGAAGACCCCCGGCCCCGTCAAAGCCAAGCCATGGAGCCCCTTCATCGAAGGCAACGACAAGAAGCCTGACGAGCCTGTGAAGAAGTAAGTTGGCCACCGAGTGCAGGGGCGACTTCAAGCACGAGGCCGCCCCTGCGGCAGTATTTTTTTATGGCCGACAACCGGACAGAGACCATGAGACGATGGATGACAAGAGGGCTCGCGCTGGCCGCCTTGGTGCTGGCGGGCCATGCCCACGCATTGACGCCGCAAGAGGCGCTGGCCATCTCTGCGGGCGAGAGCGACGCCCGCATCGAAGCACTGGCCCAAGCCGTGTCCCAGGGCGATGACAAAACCGCTGCCTTTTTGCAAGCCCTGGCCGACGACGCGGTCAAACTCGCAGGCGGCAAGGTGCTGGTGCTGCGTGGTGACCAAGCCCTGGACCCCGTGACCGGGCAAACCGTGCCCGTGCCGCCCGAGGCCGAAGACGTGATGCTCAACAACCGCTTGCGCGGCGAGGTGGACACGGCGCTGGCCGCCCTCAAACTGTTCAGCCCCGACGCCAGCGTGCGCGCCCAAGCGGCACTGGCCTTGCTCAAAGAGCCCGACGCCAGCCGCAGCCCCGTGCTGGACAAAGCCCTGGCCGCCGAAAAAGACCCCGCTGTTTTGGCCCTGATCGGTCAAGCGCGGGCGGCTGTCTTGCTGCAAAGCGCCGTGCCCAATGACCGCGTGATGGCCGCGCGCACCTTGGCGGCCAGTGCCCAACCCGAGGTGCTGCTGCTCTTGAACCAGCAACTCAGCGCAGAGACCGATCCTGCGGTGCAAACCGTTTTGAAAACCGCCTTGCGCCAAGTGCAAGACGGCCTGCGCTGGGGCGAACGCCTGGGCCAGATGTTCACCGGCGCGAGCCTGGGCTCCATCTTGCTGTTGGTGGCGCTGGGCCTGGCCATCACCTACGGGCTGATGGGCGTCATCAACATAGCGCACGGCGAACTGATGATGATTGGCGCTTACGCCACCTACGTGGTGCAAGCGCTGTTTCGCCAATACCTGCCAGGCGCGTTTGACTGGTATTTGCTGGCGGCGGTGCCCTTGGCCTTTGGCGCATCGGCGCTCGTAGGTGCGGTGATGGAGCGCACCGTGCTCAAGCACTTGTATGGCCGACCGCTGGAGACCTTGCTGGCCACCTGGGGCATCAGCTTGGTGCTGATGCAAGGCGTGCGCAGCTTGTTTGGCGCACAAAACGTGGGCGTGGAAAACCCCTCTTGGATGAGCGGCTCGCTCCCCATTTTGCCCAACCTGCAACTGCCTTGGAACCGCGTCATCATCATCGCTTTTGCGGCGGCGGTGCTGGTCGGCATGGCCTTGTTGATCGGCAAAACACGGTTGGGCCTGTTTGTGCGCGGCGTCACGCAAAACCGACCCATGGCCTCGTGCATGGGCGTCAACACCGCCCGCATCGACACCTATGCTTTTGCGCTGGGCTCGGGCATCGCCGGGCTGGCTGGCTGCGCGCTCAGCCAGGTGGGCAATGTGGGGCCTGACCTGGGCCAGAGCTACATCGTGGACGCGTTCATGGTGGTGGTGCTGGGCGGCGTGGGCCAGCTGGCAGGCACCGTGTACGCGGCACTGGGCCTGGGCTTGGTCAACAAATTGCTCGAAGGCTGGACCGGTGCGGTGCTGGCCAAAATTTGCGTCTTGGTTTTCATCATCGTGTTCATCCAAAAACGCCCGCAAGGCATCTTTGCCATGAAGGGCCGGAGTGCAGAAGCATGAACAAGACCGCCACATTCCAACTGCCTGCCGCGCCCGCTTTGCTCACCCGCAAAGCCTGGACCGCCTTTTTGTTGTGTCTGCTCACCGTGGGCGTGCTGGCCCCCGTGCTCAATTTGCTGGTGCCCGAGGGCAGCGCGCTGCACATGAGCGACTTCGCGGTGGCGCTGCTCGGCAAGATCATGTGTTACGCCATTTGCGCCCTGGCCATGGACTTGATCTGGGGCTACACAGGCATTTTGTCGCTGGGCCACGGCCTGTTTTTTGCGCTCGGCGGCTACGTCATGGGCATGTACCTCATGCGCCAGATCGGCAGTGACGGCCAGTACCAAAGCGCGCTGCCTGACTTCATGGTGTTTTTGGACTGGAAAGAGCTGCCCTGGTTTTGGCAGCTGTCTGACAGCTTCGCGGCCACGCTGGTGCTGATCGTGCTGGTGCCCGGCGTGGTGGCGGGGGTGTTTGGCTACTTTGCCTTCCGCTCGCGCATCAAGGGGGTGTATTTCTCCATCATCACGCAGGCCATGACCTACGCCGCTTTGCTGCTGTTCTTTCGCAACGAGACGGGCTTTGGCGGCAACAACGGCTTTACGGACTTCAAGCGCATCTTGGGCATGCCGCTGGCCACGCCCGGCATGCGCATGGTGCTGTTTGTGCTCACCGGTCTCACGCTGCTGGCTTGCTTTTTGTTTGCCCGTTGGCTGGTGACCAGCAAGTATGGCCGCGTGCTGCAAGCCATCCGCGACGCCGAAACCCGCGTCATGTTTTCGGGTTACTCGCCCTTGCCCTACAAGCTCAGCATTTGGGTGATCTCAGCGGTCATGTGCGGCATTGCCGGGGCCTTGTATGTGCCGCAAGTGGGCATCATCAACCCCGGCGAGATGAGCGCGGCCAACTCGATTGAGATCGCGGTGTGGGCCGCAGTGGGCGGGCGGGGCACGCTGATCGGCCCCATCGTGGGGGCGTTTTTGGTCAACGGGGCCAAGAGCTGGCTCACGGTGACCGCGCCAGAGTATTGGCTGTACTTTTTGGGGGCGCTGTTCATTGGCGTGACCCTGTATCTGCCGCATGGCGTGACCGGTTTGCTGGCCAAATTCAAAACCCAGAAAGGCGGTGCGGCATGACCCCCGACCTGCTCCAACAAGGTGCCAAGCGCGTGGCTGCACACGCCAAATTGCTGGCCGAATCGACCGAGTCCGGCGGCCGCAGCGCGGGTTACGGCCGCGTGGTGCAAGACCGCCAGGCCGTGGACACGACGCATGGGCGCATCCTGTACCTCGAAGACGTGAGCGTGAGCTTTGACGGCTTCAAGGCCATCAACAACTTGTCGCTCGACATCGCCCCGGGGGAGCTGCGCTGCATCATCGGCCCCAACGGCGCGGGCAAGACCACCATGATGGACATCATTACCGGCAAAACCCGACCCGACTCGGGCAAGGTGTTCTTTGGCAGCACCATTGATTTGTTGCGCCACACCGAGCCGGAAATCGCGCAACTGGGCATTGGCCGCAAGTTCCAAAAGCCCACCGTGTTCGAGCAACTCAGCGTGTTTGAAAACCTCGAGCTCGCCCTCAAAACCCACAAGGGCGTCAAAGCCTCGATGTTCTTCAAGCTCGACTCGGCCCAATCTGACCGCTTGGCCGAGGTGCTGCACACCATCCATTTGGCCGAGCAGGTGGCCACGCCCGCCGGGGTGCTGAGCCACGGCCAAAAGCAGTGGCTGGAGATCGGCATGCTGCTCATGCAAGACCCCAAACTTTTGCTGCTCGACGAGCCCGTGGCCGGTATGACCGACTTCGAAACCGAACGCACCGCCGAGCTGTTTTTGACGCTCAAAGGCAAACACTCGCTGATGGTGGTGGAGCACGACATGGGCTTCATCCGCACGCTTGGCGGCACCGTGACCGTGCTGTGCGACGGCGCAGTGCTGGCCCAAGGCCCGCTGGACCAAGTGCAGGCCGATGAGCGGGTGATCGAGGTGTACCT
>JAHECM010000207.1 GCA_024641725.1 Limnohabitans sp.
CCAAGGTGACGCCGCGCACCGCAGGCGCAGGGCGTTTGGGGTATTGCACGGCCAGTTGTCGAAGCTCTAAAAACATGGTGGCCATTTTAGGCATGTCGCTCGGCGGGATCTGGCAAGAGGGCTGGTAGAGGCAAAGGTTGGGGCGGGCCGCCTCCTACAATAGCGCGCTTATGCTGTCGCGCACCTTGTCTCGTGGTTGGCTCCGTGCTTGGACGGGCCGGCCCTCTATGGCTTCCATGCTGTTCGCCCTGTTGGCCCTGACCCTGGCTTTGCCTGTGTTGGCGGTGCTTGGCTCGTGGCTGCAATGGAGCCCCCAAAGCGCCGATATTTTGCGCGCCATGGCGCAAACGGTGCTGCCCGACTATGCGCTCACCAGCTTGGGCTTGTGCCTGATGGTGGCGCTGGGGGTGACGCTGTTGGGCCTGGGCAGTGCCGCGCTGGTGAGTTTGTTCGACTTTCCTGGACGCGCGCCGTTTGAATGGCTGCTGCTGCTGCCGCTGGCCATGCCCGCCTATGTGGTGGCCTATGCCTACACTGACTTTTTGCAGTTCAGCGGCCCCTTGCAGCAGCTGCTGCGTCATGCCTTGGGCCTGCAAGGTCGCCTGTGGCCCGACGTGCGCAGCGTGTGGGGCGCTGCGCTGGTGTTCACGATGGCGCTTTACCCGTATGTGTACTTGCTGGCCCGCGCCGCCTTGCTGGAGCGCGCCTGCGGCTTGATGGAGGCGGCCCGCTTGCTGGGTGCGCCGTTGCGCAGGCGGGTGTTTGAAATCGCCTTGCCGCTGGCCCGCCCGGCGGTGGCGGCGGGCGTGGCGCTGGCGCTGATGGAGACCTTGGCCGACTTTGGCGTCTCCAGCTATTTCGGCATTCAAACCTTCACAGCGGGCATTTACAAAGCCTGGCTGGCCATGGACAACCGCATCGCGGCGGCCCAGTTGGCCACCTTGCTGCTGGTCGGGGTGGTGGTGCTGCTGCAACTGGAGCAGCGCGCGCAAAAGCGCATGCGATTCCACCTGGGCCGGGGATCAGGCCAGGGCTCAGCCGAGGCCCAGCCCGTGCGACTGCACGGCACTGCGGCGGCGCTGGCCTGGGGCGCTTGCGCCTTGCCGGTGTTCGTGGGCTTTGTCGGGCCCGTGCTGATTTTGCTGCAGGCCATGGCCGCAGACGCCGCTGATCTGCCTTGGCTGCGTTTTGGCCAATGGGCCCTCAACAGTCTGCGCCTGGGGCTGCTGACGGCGGTGATGGCTGTGGGCGTGGCGTTGGCGCTGGCTTTTCGGGTGCGCACCCGCGCCGACGCCTTGGGCCGCGCCGCCCTTCAATTGGTGGGGCTGGGGTACGCGATTCCGGGTGCGGTGGTGGTGGTGGGCCTGCTGCTGCCACTGGGCTGGCTTCAGCAAAGCTGGCCCGCCTTGCAGGCCGGTGCCTGGGTCACGGCCACGGCGTTGGGGCTGGTGTGGGCCTACTTGGTGCGCTTTTGTGCCGTGGCCTTGCAGTCGGTGCAAAGCGGCTACGCCCGCATCCCGGTCGGTCTGGACGATTCGGCCCGCCTGCTGGGTGTGACGGGTTGGCGCATGGCGCAGCGGCTGCATCTTCCTTTGCTCAAGCGCACGCTGGTGGCGGCCCTGTTGCTGGTGTTTGTGGATGTGATGAAGGAGCTGCCCGTGACCTTGGTGCTGCGCCCCTTCAACAGCGACACCTTGGCCGTGGTGGCCTACCAACTGGCGCGCGACGAGCGTCTGGGCGAGGCGGCCTTGCCCTCCTTGGCCTTGGTGCTGGTGGGCTTGATTCCTGTGATTTTGCTCAGTCGGACCCTGCGTCAGACGCCTGCGGCCTGAACGGGTCGACAGCATGGGGTGCATGGCGTGCGGCTGTTGATTGTTTTGACCTCACCCCCAAGGCCCGCTTGTGCTCGCCATTGAAAGACTGAACGCTTGGTATGGGCCTGCACAGGCCTTGTTCGATGTGAGCCTGACCGTGCACCCCGGCGAGCTGGTGGTGCTGCAGGGCCTCAACGGCGCGGGCAAGTCCAGCTTGCTGCAAGCCTTGATCGGCATTGGCCCCCGGGTGAGCGGGCAGATCGCTTGGCAAGGCCAGGCCTTGCAAGGCCTGCCAGCCCACCGCCGGGCACGCGCGGGCTTGGGTTTTGTGGCCGAAGACCGGCGGCTTTTCACCGCCTTGAGCGTGCGCGAGAACCTTTTGATCGCGGCCCGAACGCGGGCCTCGGGTCGGGACTCGGCGCCACTTGCCAAGGTGCTGGGTCTGTTCCCGGCACTGGCGGGCATGCTCGAGCGTCCAGCCCATCACATGAGCGGCGGTGAGCAACAAATGCTGGCCTTAGGCCGCACGCTCATGACCCTCCCGTCGCTGCTGCTGCTGGATGAACCGTGTGAAGGCATCTCGCCCGTGCTGGTGGCGGCCATGCGCGACGCCTTGCTGGCGCTGGCCCGCGAGGGGGTGACCCTGCTGGTGGCCGAGCAAAACCGCATTTTGGCCGGACACGCCGACCGGGTGCTGCAACTGGTGGGCGGGCGGCTGGTTTAAACCCCATCACAGACAACGGAACGCCAGCATGGCCACGGCGGTGGCAGGCAAAGCCGCCAGCAGCAGGTGCAGGGGTTGGATCGTTTGGTCCGGGAAGTGCGCTTTCAAAATGGCGGCTGCGGCCGGGTTGGGGGCGTTGGCGATCAGGGTCAAGCCGCCGCCGGCCACGGCGCCAGCCACCAGCGACTCTTTGAAGGCGTCGCTGAGCCCCGGCACCAGCGAGCCCAGGTAGGTGAGGGCGGCATTGTCGGTGATGGCGGTCAGCGCGGTGGCGCCGTAAAAAACGGCTTCGGGCGACAGGCTCAGCAGCAGCGGCTCCAGCCACCATTGCTGGTGCCCGCCCAGCACCACCAGACCCGCCAAGAAGAAGGCCACCAACAGCGCTTCGCGCAAGATCAAGGGGTTTTGGTGGCGGCTGTAGGCGGTGGCGAAGCCCAAAAACAAGAGCATCAAGCCCACAAACACCACCGGGTGGTGGGCAAAGTACACCACCCCCACCAAAAAAAGCACATGCACCAGCGTCACGCTCCAAGGCACAGGCGCTGCGTCGGGGGCGGCACACGCGCCCACGGTGCCCAGCCGCGACAGCGGATGGCGAAACACAAAGGTCAGCACCAAGGTGTTGAGCACCACGGCCACGGCGGCTTTCCAGCCAAAGGTGCTGAGCATGAAGGCGAAGTCCCAGCCCCAGGGGCCCGCCACCATCAACACCGGCGGGGCGGCAAACGGCGTCAGCGTGCCGCCAATCGAGACGTTGACGAACAAGACCCCCAAGGTGGCGTATTTCAGGGCCGGTTTGACGGGGGCTGCGAACACCATGTCGCGCAGCAACAAGGCCGCCAGCGTCATGGCCGCAGGTTCGGTGATGAAGGAGCCCAGCAAAGGCACCAGGCTCAGCACCAGGGCGTACATGGCCATGCCGCCTTGCAGTGGCAAGCGTTGCGCCAGCGCCGTGACGGCGTTGCGCGTGAGCACCAAGACGGGCCGGGTGCCCGCGATCACCATGATGGCGAACACAAACAGGGGTTCGGTGAAGTTGCGTGATTCCAAGTAGTCCAGGGTCTGGCGCTGGCCCACCAGGCCCCATGACAGCAGCATCAGCACCGTGGCCCACAGGCCAAAGACCACCTCGACCTCGCCCAGCAAGTGCCACAGCCCCGCATGCCGGGGCTGGCGCAAGGCCAACTGCTCGAAATACTGGGTAGAGAAGGAATGGATCAGGGCCAGGGCAAAAATGCCAGCGCTCAGGTAGGGCAGGGCGTGTGTGGTGGTCAAAAACATGGTCGGCTCCAAGCAGCGAGGCGGCCCGACCATCGCTAGAACCTGTTGTCTCAAGGGTCAGACAACACCCAAGCCTAAATGGTAGCGTGTGCGCCAATCCCGCCAGCGTTTCGGGTCTTGTTAACATCGACGCCATTGTTTACCGAGCCAAAGAGCCCGCGATGAAGACGGAGACACCATGATCATCACCAGCTTGCTGGACACGGACCTGTACAAATTCACCATGATGCAGGTCGTTTTGCACCAGTTTCCTGGGGCGCAGGTCGAATACAAATTCAAATGTCGCAACCCCGGCGTGCCCTTGGCCCCCTTGGTGCAAGAGATTCGCAACGAAATCCG
>JAHECM010000209.1 GCA_024641725.1 Limnohabitans sp.
TCCTGGCTGAGTTTGTCGCTCACGGCTTTGCTGCGTGCGGCTTTGACGGCTTCTTGTTCCAGCCGGTCGATGTGGGCTTTGGGCCATTTGCTGGGGGCCATCAGGCCGTACCACTGCGTCATCTCGAAGCCCTTGTAGCCTTGCTCGGCCACGGTAGGCACATCGGGCAGTTGCGGCAGGCGTGTGCTGGTGCCGGTGGCAATGCAGCGCAGCTTGCCCGCCTTGATGAACTGCAGCAGTGCCGGCGCACCCACGGCGGCTGCTTGCAAACGGCCCGCCATCAGGTCGGTCAGCATGGGGCCGGTGCCGCGGTAAGGCACGTGCAGCATGAAGGTGTCGGTGGCCATCTTCAGGTATTCAAAGGCCAGGTGCCCTGCGCTGCCGTTGCCCGCCGAGCCGTAGTTCAGCTGGCCGGGCTTGGATTTGGCATAGGCCACGAATTCCTTGAGGTTCTTGACCGGCAGGTCGGGGTGCACCACATACAGGCTGGGCACTTTGGAGATCAGCGTGATCGGCACAAAGTCCTTGTTGGCGTCATAAGGCAGCTTGGGGAAGATGTAGGGGTTCACCGCCAGCGTGCCGATGTGACCCAGCACCAGGGTGTGCTCGTCGGTGCTGCCTGCCACTTCCTGCATGGCGATGTTGCCTGCCGCGCCGGGCTTGTTGTCCACGAACACGTTCTGGCCCAGACCCTTGGCCATTTCTGTGGCCACAGCGCGGGCCACGATCTCGGAGCTGCCGCCGGGGGCAAAGGGCACGACCAGGCGCAGGGGTTTGTTGGGCCAGTTCTCGGATTGGGCCAGCAGCGGGGACAGCGACAAGCCTGCGGCGGCACTGTGGGCCAGCCATTGGCGTCGGCTCAAGGGGGTATGGAATAAGCGCATGGAATCTCCGTGGGTGTGCGTCTACAACTTCTAACAAAATTGCGGTGCAAGCAGCGCAATTTTTGAATACACAAGGCATCTTTTCATTAAGATTCGCGGCCTTTGTCCCATTTCATTCAGAAAGAAAAGCCATGCGTTCGCCTCGTCTCCTTGCCAGTATCGCCTTGATTTTGACTTTGCTTGGCTGCGCCACACGGCCCAGCAATTTGGCCGGTGTTGAAGTTCAAGATGTGAAAGAGACCGTGATTTGCGATGAAAGCGATGGCACAGCGGGCTTTATCGGGGGTGCGGTAGGGCAAGCGGCGGGCAAGGCGGTCGACAAAGACACCGGCAGCATTGTGGGCGGTTTGCTGGGCTATTACGTGGGCATGAAAGTGGGCTGCGAAGCTTCCAAGCGTCCAGGCCAGATCCTCACGGTGCGCGACAGCAATGGCCAGGTGTCGGAGGTCAAGAACGATGCCCGCAAAAATGGCTTTTTCAAAGCGGGGGATCGCGTCACGTATGAAGCCGAGAGTCGCTGGGCTGATTTGACGTCCGACAAGCCCTGGATCAAAAAAGTGCAGCCTTGAAGGGCGGCTGAAGAACGCGATCACAATGGTGACCATGATCTGTTCTTCACACCATGTCTTTTTCTGAAACGCCGCTCCTCCAGGCTCAAGCGCTGAAAGCTTTGGCCAACAAACACCCAGCGCGGGCATGCACCTGCGGCATGGGCGCTTGCACTGCGTGGGAGAGCGTGCCCGGCGAGCGCTGGCCTGCAGCGCAGGTCACTCGCGTGGGCAGCCTGCGTGCGTCCGACAGCTTTGGCCCCGAGCCCACGTACGAAGAGTTTCACCCCCACAAAACGCGCTATGACTCGCCCGATGCGCCGATCGCACCGGCCTTCTTTCCGTACAACCGCTGCGATGTGTTCACATGCGGGCAGTGCGATCGCGTGCTGCTCAAGTACACCGAGTACGGCGGCTATTACGTCGATGACCGCGTGCGTGTGGTGCAGGCCGACTTGGTGACCGACGCACAGCCTCAAGGCTGACGCACCGGCGAACCGTTTGGCTTCAGTCGAAGCCGCGGATCATCAGCACCGGCACGGGTGACAGGCGCATGATTTGCTCAGAGCCGCTGCCCAGCAACACGCGCCCGATGCCCCGCCGTCCATGCGTGCCAATCACGATCAGATCGGCCCCCCAATCGCCTGCGGCATCGGCCACGGAGTCGCCCAAGCGCTGGGCCACGCGGTCGATCAGCACATGGTCTGCGGCCACGCCCATCGCCTTGGCGGTGGTGGTGCCCGATTGCAAAATGCGGTTGCCGTTTTCGCGGGCAATTTGCATCAGCTCGCCCGAGTATTCGTGGCTGCCCAGAAAGGACAGCTCGTCAATGCAATGCACCAAGCGGACCTGGCCTTTGCTGTCGTGGGCCAGGCGCAAGGCGTAGTCCAGGGCTTTGTCGGAGGTTTTGCTGCCGTCGATGGGCACCAGGATTTTCTTGAACATGGACACAGCGGTCTCCGGTTGGGCATGCGGCAGTATTTGCATCAGCGTGTGTGTTTCTGCGTGCATGGTGTGTGGATGGAACTGAATGAACCACCATGCTAGGCAAGCCCTTCTGTGCCAGCCATCCACCAGAGGGTGTGACTTCGATAGATACCCCCAAAGCAAAGCCCCCCGCCATGGCATGCATCGCGGGGGGCTTGGCGTCTCACGATCCGGCTGCCGGATCAGGCGGTCAATCCATCAGGGTGCCACGGCTTCGATGGCGATGTCGATGCGCACTTCGTCACCCACGTAAGGGGCGTACTTGCCAGCGTTGAATTCGGTGCGCTTGATGGTGGTGAAGGCGTTGGCACCCAAGGCTGGCTTTTTCATCATGGGGTGAGGCATGGCCTGGAAGCTGGTGACCGTCAGGGTCACAGGCTTGGTCACGCCTTTGATGGTCAGGTTGCCTTCGATGGCCTTGGGCTTGTCGCCTTCAAACACCACTTTGGTGGACTTGAAAGTGGCGGTGGGGAACTTGGCGGTGTCCAGGAAGTCTTCGCCCTGGATGTGGCCGTTGAAGTCCGCAAAGCCGGTGTTCACCGACTTCATGTCGATCACGATGTCGGCCGAGCCGGTTTTGGCTTCAGCGTCCAGCACGACTTTGCCGGTGGTGTTGCTGAAGCTGCTCAACTGGGTCGAGTAGCCGAAGTGCGAGTACGAGAAACGGGGGAAGGTGTGCGAGCCGTCCACGTTGTAGGTCACGGGGGCGGCCAGTGCCGAGCCAGCGGCCAGGGATGCGAAGGCCAAAGCGGCGCTCAGTTTTTTCAAGGATGTCATGGGAAGTACTCCAGTAGGGTTGAAATTCATTTGCTCAATTGAGCGGTGAGGGAAAAGTTGACTTGGATGTCGTTGGCCACCACATCGAACTTGGCCCACATGCCTTCGCCGATGTTGAAGTCGCCACGCTTGATCGTGAAGCTGCCCGTCAGCACGCCGTCTTTGCCTTGCGCGGTGTGCTTCATGGGGAACTTCACTTCGCGGGTTTGGCCTTTGATGCTGAGTGCGCCGGTCACTTCGTATTGGTTGGGGGCCGTCTGTTTGATTTGCTTGGCCACAAAGGTGGCTTTGGGGAACGCAGCGGCGTTGAACCAGGACTTGGTCACGACTTCGCCGTCGGCCTCGCTCGATCCGGCGTCCACGCTGGCCAATTCGACGTCGAAACTGGCTTTGGCGGCATCGGCTTTCGCGGGGTCAAAGTTCACTTGTGCCGCAAATTTCTTGAAGCGGCCATCGATGGCCACGCCCATTTGTTTGTAGCTGAAAGTCACGCTGCTTTTGGCCGGCACGATGGATTGGTAAGGTGCAGCTTGCGCTTGCAAGGCCAGGGCGGCGATGGCCAGGGCCAATGTTTTGGTCAGGATGGTCATGGTGTTCTCAGTTCTTGAATGCGCGGGGCAACATGCGGCGCAGTGTGTCGTCCTTGTGGACAAAATGGTGGAAGGCGGCGGCCAGTGCATGGCCGATGACCAGCAGCAACAAGCCGATGTTCAAGGCCTCGTGCAGTTCGGCCAGCGATTGGCCCAAGGCCTTGTCTTTGCCGATCAGGTCAGGGATGGGCAAGACGCCAAACCAGACGGTTTGAAAACCTTTGGCCGAACTCATCAACCAGCCGCTCAAGGGGATGGCGATCATCAGCCCATACAGCATCAGGTGACCGGCATGCGCGCCCAGTTGCATCAGGGGCGACATGCTGCCTGGCAAGGCCGGTGGGCGGTGTGTGATGCGCCAGG
>JAHECM010000215.1 GCA_024641725.1 Limnohabitans sp.
TGGGCTCGAACCAGGGACCTACGGATTAACAGTCCGGCGCTCTACCGACTGAGCTATCGAGGAATATTCGGTATGTAGAACACAGTTGTGTTGTACAGCGAGCGATAGTATAGCAAAAAAAATGACATTTTTTTGCATGGCCGTCTGAAGCTTTTTTCATCAGTCAGTCATTTCGCAAATTGGAGTGAGTGGGCTGAGCAGTCCACGTGTTGCGAACTCGCATGGTCATCAAGATTCGACATGAAAGAAAGCCTCATTGACGCGTCGATGTGCTGCACAATGTTCGAACCAATCACTAGGAGTACACCCATGTTTCGCCGCAATGTTTTGAGTCTGACTGTTTTGGCATTTCTGACAACCCCACTTGCGTTTGCTCAAGGCAAGGACATCAAGATCGCCCACATCTACAGCAAGACTGGGCCGCTGGAAGCCTATGGCAAACAAACTCAAGTAGGCTTGATGATGGGCTTGGACTACGCCACAGGCGGCACCATGACCGTGGGCGGCCGCAAGATCGTGGTGATCGAGAAAGACGACCAGGGCAAGCCTGACCTGGGCAAGAACTTGTTGGCCGCTGCCTACGGCGACGACAAGGTGGACTTGGCCGTGGGCCCGACCGCATCCCCTGTGGCACTTGCCATGCTGCCGGTGGCCGAAGAGTACAAAAAGATTTTGCTGGTCGAGCCTGCCGTGGCCGACTCCATCACGGGTGACAAGTGGAACAAATACATCTTCCGCACCGGTCGCAACAGCAGCCAGGACGCGATCGCCAACGCTGTGGCGGTGGACAAAGAGGGCGTGAGCATCGTCACCATGGCGCAAGATTCGGCTTTTGGCCGCGACGGCGTGAAGGCCTTCAAGGAAGCGCTCAAAAAATCCAAGCTGGTGCACGAAGAGTACCTGCCGCCCGCCACCACCGACTTCACCGCGGGTGCGCAGCGCATGATCGACAAGCTCAAAGGTCAGCCCGGTCGCAAGATCATCTTCATCATCTGGGCTGGTGGCAACCCCTTCAAGATCGCCGACATGGACTTGAAGCGCTACGGCATCGAGATCGCCACGGGCGGCAACATCCTGCCCGCCATGGTGGCCTACAAGCAGTTCCCCGGCATGGAAGGCGCTGCCTACTATTACTTTGGCATGCCCAAGAACCCGGTGAACGACGCCATGGTGTCCATGCACTACACCCAGTTCAAGACGCCGCCCGACTTTTTCACCGCAGGCGGCTTCTCGTCTGCCATGGCCTTGGTGACGGCGTTGAAGAAAACCAATGGCGACACCAGTGCCAACAAGCTGATCGGCGCCATGGAAGGCATGAGCTTTGACACGCCCAAGGGCAAGATGACCTTCCGCAAGGAAGACCACCAAGCCATGCAAAGCATGTATCACTTCAAGATCAAGGTTGACCCTGCGTTTGCTTGGGGCGTGCCCGAGTTGATCCGCGAGATCAAGCCCGAAGAAATGAACGTGCCCATCCGCAACAAACGCTGATTTCATGCCACGCAATGCTTGAAACCCACAACCTGACCGTACGGTTTGGCGGTCATGTGGCGGTCAATGCGGTTTCGTGCCGCTTTGAACCCGGTACGCTGACCGCCATCGTCGGCCCCAACGGGGCAGGCAAAACCACCTACTTCAATCTGATCTCGGGGCAGTTGCCTGCGACCGAGGGCACGGTGCATCTGAACGGGCGCGAACTGACGGGCCTGAGTGCTTCGGCGCGCACCCGCGCCGGCTTGGGCCGGGCGTTTCAGCTGACCAATCTGTTCCCGAACCTTTCGGTGTTGGAGAACGTGCGCTTGGCCGTGCAGGCCACGAAGGAGGGCGCACACCGCCGGGGTCTGAACCTGTGGAGCATCTGGAGCGACCACGCGGCTTTGACGAACCGCGCTTTGGAGATTTTGCAATCCGTGTCGATGACCGCGCAGCAGGACGCTCCGGTGGCGAGCCTGCCGCACGGTGACCAACGCAAGCTCGAAGTGGCGCTCTTGATGGCGCTCGAACCCTCGGTCTATATGTTTGACGAGCCCACCGCAGGCATGAGCCACGACGAAGCGCCGGTGATCCTGGACCTGATCCGCCTGCTCAAAAAAGACAAGACCAAAACCATTTTGTTGGTGGAGCACAAGATGGATGTGGTGCGCGAGCTAGCCGACCGCATCATCGTGCTGCACAACGGCCAGCTGGTGGCCGATGGCGAGCCGAACGAGGTGATCGCGTCACCCATCGTGCAAGAGGCTTACCTGGGCAAAGCAAAGGTGGCCGCATGAGCAAGAACCTGTTAACCCTCGAAGGCGTGCACACACACATCGGGGCGTACCACATCCTGCACGGGGTGGATTTGGTCGTGCCGCGCGGCGAGCTCACCATGCTGCTGGGCCGCAACGGCGCGGGCAAGACCACCACGCTGCGCACCATCATGGGCCTATGGCAAGCCTCTCAAGGGCGCATCACCTTTGGCGGTGAAGACATCACCGCACTCAACACGCCCGCCATTGCGCAAAAAAACATCGCTTACGTGCCGGAAAACATGGGCATCTTCTCGGACCTGACGGTGAAAGAAAACATGCTGCTGGCCGCCCGCAACGCTCAGCATGCGGCGCAGATGGACGAGGCGCGCTTGCAGTGGATTTTCAAACTCTTCCCCGCAGTGGAGAAGTTCTGGAACCACCCGGCGGGCAAATTGTCCGGCGGACAAAAGCAGATGCTGGCCGTCTCGCGGGCGATTGTGGAGCCGCGTGATCTGTTGATCATCGACGAGCCCAGCAAGGGCTTAGCCCCAGCCATCATTCAGAACATGATCGAGGCCTTTCAGCAACTCAAGGCCAGCGGCGTGACGATTTTGCTGGTGGAGCAAAACATCCACTTCGCCCAGCAGCTGGGCGACACCGTGGCCGTGATGGACAACGGCCGTGTGGTGCATGCGGGGCGCATGCAGGCGCTGGCCGAAGACACGGCCTTGCAGCAATCCTTGTTGGGACTGGCTTTATGAAACTCCTGCAAGACATCGATACCCGGCCTTTGCTGCTGGTGCCTGTGTTGGCGCTGTTGGCTTGGCCTTTGATCGGCTCGGGTTCCACCTGGCTTACGCTCACCGTGGCGGGCCTAGCCATGGGCATGATCATCTTCATCATGGCTTCGGGCCTGACGCTGGTGTTTGGCCTGATGGACGTGCTGAACTTCGGTCACGGCCTGTTCATTGCGCTCGGTGCTTTTGTGGCCACCAGTGTGTTGGGCGCCATGGGCGACTGGACCGGCTCGGGTGAGTGGTGGCGCAACATGGTGGCGGTGTTGCCCGCCATGTTGATCGCGATGGCCGTGGCCGCTGCCGTGGGCTTGGCTTTTGAGCGCTTCATCGTGCGGCCTGTGTATGGCCAGCACCTCAAGCAGATCCTGATCACCATGGGCGGCATGATCATTGGCGAGGAACTCATCAAGGTCATCTGGGGTCCGCTGCAGATCGCCTTGCCTTTGCCCGAGGCCATGCGCGGCTCGGTGTTCTGGGGCGATGCGGCGATCGAGAAATACCGCCTGCTGGCGGTGGCTGTGGGTCTGGCGGTATTTGCGTCGCAAATGTGGGTTTTGGGCCGCACCAAGATTGGCTTGCTCATCCGCGCGGGTGTGCAAGACCGCGAGATGGTCGAGTCACTCGGCTACCGCATCCGCCGCCTGTTTGTGGGCGTGTTTGTGGTGGGCAGTGCATTGGCCGGTTTGGGCGGCGTCATGTGGGGCCTGTACCAGCAAAACGTGGTGCCGCAAATGGGCGCACAAGTCAATGTGCTGATCTTCATCGTCATCATCATCGGAGGGCTCGGCTCCACGGGTGGGGCGCTGATCGGTGCCTTGCTGGTGGGCCTGATGGCCAACTACACTGGCTTTCTGGCCCCCAAGCTGGCGCTGTTTTCCAACATCGCGCTGATGGCGGGCATCCTGCTGTGGCGTCCGCAGGGTGTGTACCCCGTGGCCAACCGTTGAAAGTCCGGTCATGCTCAACCGTTTGATTTCCAATGACCAGCCGCGCAGCCGCCTGCTGGCCGTCTTGCTGGTCCTCACCTTGCTGGGTTTGGCCTTTGCTCCTTTCCTGTTCCCGGGCGTCAAGGCCTTGTCGGTCGCGGCCAAGGTGCTGATATTTGTGGTGCTGG
>JAHECM010000038.1 GCA_024641725.1 Limnohabitans sp.
AGTTTTTCATACAACTCCTCGGCCGCGTCCCAGTAGTCGCGGTGCAAGCTCACTTGCCCCTGAGCGTTGAACACCAGGTGCGAGCCGCCGCGCACGGTTTGCCAGCGGGTGGTGTCAAAGCGTTTGAAGCGAAAGCGAAAGTCCCAGACCAAAAAGCACTGTGGGCCTTGCACGATGCGCTCGGTGACGATGAAGTGGGGTGAGTCCAAGGACTGGAACATGTGCTCAAAAATGCCCTCGATGGCGGCAATGCCCACGACGTCGTTGAACGGGTCTTTGAATCGGGCATCGGCCGCGTACAGCTCGGCGAGTCGCGGCAAGTCTTGCGCTTGCAGTTGCTCAAAAAATTGCACCAGGCTGTGCACGGCGGGGTCAATGGGGGCTGGGGTCATGGTGTCAAAGTCGGGTGAGGCGGCGCACCAGCGCAAAGTACAGCCGGTAGGGCAGCAGGCGCAGCAACTTCATCATGCGGGTGAAGCGCTTGGGAAAGTGGATCTCAAACGCGCCTTGCGCCCAGCCCTCAACGATGGCCTGTGCGGCCTCGGCGGGAGAGATGAGTGCAGGCATGTGAAATTCGTTGTGTGCCGTGAGCGGGGTTTCGACAAAGCCGGGGTTGATCAGGCTCACGCCCAGGCCGTGCGGCTGCAGGTCCAGGTACAGCGTTTCGGCCAGGTTGATGAGCGCGGCTTTGGTGGGCCCATAAGCCAAGCTTTGGGGCAGACCGCGAAAGCCCGCCACGCTGCTGATCAAACCGATGTGCCCCCGTTGGCGGGCCAGCATGCCCGGGGTGACGGCCTGCAGCACATGCAGCGCACCCACGGTGTTGACCTCGTGGTGGCGCAGCAGGTCGGGCAGGTCCATGGCGGTGGCGCGCATGGCCCGGTAGTGGCCTGCGCAGTAGCACACCAGGTCGAGTGGGCCGTCGGCTTGCGCCTGCAGTGCGGCGCGTTGCACCGCGGCGTGGTCGGTCACGTCCAGCGGCAAGGCCAGGCTGCCCGGGTGCGTGCCCACAAAGTCATTCAGGGCGTCGGCTTGGCGGGCCGAGACGATGACGCTCGCGCCCAGCGCGTGCAGCCGCTCGGCCAGTGCCCGGCCAATGCCCGTGGACGCACCGATCAGCCAGACGCGTTGCCGCTGCCAGTCACGCAAAGGGGGGTTCAGGCTCATGGCGTTTGCTTTTGAAAGGAGAGGGTGACTTCGCCCAAGCGAATGCCGAACTTGCTCATGGTGGCGCGGTTGATCATCACGCGCTCATCCACCAAGAACATCCAATCGTCGAACTGCACTTCATAGACTTGGCCATCGACGGGCAGTTTGAGGGTGTAGGCCCATTGGAACGCGTTGCCCGCAGCGCGCCCGTTGGCGGTGCCCACCACATCGTCGGCGCTGCCGGTGTAGCGGCCATCCGGGTGTCGGGTCAAGCGCCAGATGCGGCGGTCTTTGCTGCCGTCGGCGTAAGTGAAGTGCTCGTCCAACACGCCTTGCGCGCCGTCCCAGCGGCCGTCCATGTCCACCGTGAAGCGCTTGACCACTTGGCCGCTGCGGTCCTGAAAAATGCCATGCGCAATCACCCGCCCATTGAAGTATTGGGCCAGGTCGAGCTGTGGGTGTTCGGCGGCGTATTGGACAATTTGGGGGCTGGCGCAGCCCGCAAGCGCCAAGGTGGTCAACAAGGCCAGGACGTGGGCGGTGAGGCGTTGGGTCAAGCGTGTGGGGGTCATGGTGGGGTCGGTTCAACGGGGGGTGGACACACCCAACAGCGCTTGTCGCATGTCGGGCTCGGAGGTGCTGGGCGACAACCAGATGCCAAAAAATGAGCGCGCAAAATCCGCGTCGTTCAATTGGCCGGTGGGTCGCAGGTTGTGCCAAAAGCGAGCGCCTTGGCCGGGCAGCAGTTCTCCGGCGATGCGGTCGCCCGCTTTGACATCAGGGAAAAAGCGCTTCATTGCGTTGAGCCAACGCTCGGCTTGCTCGGGGCTGATGGATTTGCCCCGCTGCATTTCTTTCAGGGATCGTTCGGCGATTTGCTCGCCTTTGAGCTCGCGCAGGTATTCCAGCTCGAGCAAGAGCGGCTGATCTGGGCGTTGATCTGCGGTGGGGTTGGACGGTGGGTTGGATTTTGGGTTGGCGCTAAAGTCCGCCAAGGTCCACAGTTTGGCGTGGTAGACACGCAGGCCAAAGTAACGCAAGGTGGCTTCGCCTTGCAAGCGGCTGCCGGGCAGCAAGGGGTTGGCGTGGGCCTGCGCGCTGGCCCCCACACAGCACAACAGCAGGCACAACCATGCCCCCAAACCCCTGACCCAAGCCCAGGGTTGTATGGGCTCAGCGCGCCAGCGTGTACTGCACCACATCGACGTCTCCTGCATCAAAACCGGCTTCGCAATAGGCCAGGTAAAACTCCCAAATGCGCATGAAGCGCTCGTCAAAGCCCAGTGCCATGACCTGGTCGCGTTGGGCCAAAAAGTCGCTGCGCCAGCGGCGGCATGTTTCCGCGTAGTCGCGGCCAAAGGGCAGCTCGTCCACCACTTTCAGGCCCGCTGCTTGCGCTTGGCGTCGGAACTCGCTGGGGCTGGGCAGGCAGCCCCCCGGAAAAATGTACTGCTGGATGAAGTCAGTGGACTCGATGTAGCGGTCAAACAACTTGTCCTGGATCACGATGGTCTGAATGCAAGCGCGGCCACCGGGCTTGAGCAGCCGCGCCACGCTTTGGAAGTAGGTCGGCCAGTACTCGCGGCCCACGGCTTCGAGCATTTCGATCGAGCAAATCGCATCGTAAGGGCCGTCAGCGATGTCGCGGTAGTCCTGCAAACGCAGATCGGCTTTTTCGGCCAGTTCCTGCTTGGCCAGCCGTTCTTGCGCCCAGTCCAACTGCTCTGTGGACAAGGTCACGCCGGTCACTTGGGCACCGAATTCGTGGGTGGCTTTTTCGGCCAGTGCGCCCCAGCCGCAGCCGATTTCCAGCACGCGGTGGCCCGCTTGCACCCCCGCCATGCGCAGGGCGCGGCGCACCTTGGCGTCTTGGGCTTGGCGCAGGTCTTGCGTCGGGTCTTCTTGGAACCAGGCCGAGGAGTAGTTCATGCTGGCGTCGAGCCAGAGGCGATAAAAATCATTGCCCAGGTCGTAGTGCGCGTGGATGTTTTTGCGGCTGTTGGCTTTGGTGTTGCGGTTGAGCAGGTGGCGCAGCCGGTACAGCAAGCGCCCGGTCCACGAGCCATGGATGACATCGTCCAGCGTTCGGCGGTTGCTGGCCAGCAAGCCGAGCAATGCAGGCAATTGGGGGGTACTCCAGTCGCCAGCGATGAAGCTTTCGGCAAAGCCAATGTCGCCTGACTTGAGGGCCGCGCCAAAGGGTTTCCAGTTGTGCAGCTGCAAGCTGGCCTGTGGGCCTTGACCGTCGCCGAAGTGTTGGATCGTGCCATCGGGCAGTTGCAGCGTCAGGCTGCCTTGGCGCAGTTGTTGCAGCAGCTTCAAGACGGTGCGTGCCGCAGCCGGGGCGGAGGCCGGGCTTGGCGCTTGGCTGGCTTGGGTTGATGTTGAAGTGTTCATGCGTCCAGCTCCGGGCTAACGTGTGAGAAAAGGGTGGGTGACGGGCGGTTTGCTGAAAAACGGCACACGTTTGCGCCACAGCAGCAACGCCTGCCAGTGAATGCGGGCCATGACCATCAGCGTCATGGCGGGGTAAGCCCACAGCGCGCGGCGCAAAGCTGCTGGGCTGATGGGTTCGAGTTGGCCGCTCACGCTGGTGTTGATCAGCGGGCCTTGGGCGTCGTCGTGGTCCACGCGCACCACCGTGCGCGCCTGGCCGCGCAGCACCGTGCGCATGAAGCGAAAGCGGTACAGCCCCTCGACTTTGCAAAAGGGCGACACATGCAGGCCCTTGGCAGCGCGCAGCTCCGCGCCGTAGCGCGGCTGGTCCAACAGGTAGCAGTGGCGCTCGCCAAAGGTGTTGTTGACCTCCACCAAGATGGCGCGCAAGCGGCCATCGGCCCGGTGGCAGTACCAAAAGCTCACGGGTTTGAAGGTGTAGCCCCACACGCGCGGGTAGGTGTGCAGCCAGATGTCACCGTCCGCGTCGGCGATGCCCTCGGCCAGCAGTTGCTCTTGCAACCAAGCCAGCGCACCCCCGGCCTCAGGGCCTCGGCCATCGCCGTGGTCACGGTCAAAAAAGCTGATCGACCCCCAGCGGTTGACCGCCAAGCCCCCCATGGCGTCGGGCTGGGCCAGCAGCCGCATGGGCAGCATGACAAAAAAAGTTCGGTAGGCAAAGGCGTGCAGGCTCGGGCGCAGCCGCGTGTGCCGCACCTGTCCAAAGCCCAGTTGCGCACCTGTCATGCGGCCGCCTTTTGGCCGTTGGGCATGCGCGCCAAGAGCGCCAGGAGGGCGTCGGCCACTGCCAGGCCCGACTTGAGCCCGTCTTCGTGGAAGCCATAGCCGGTCCATGCGCCGCAAAACCAGGTGTTTTGAACGCTTTGCAGCGCAGGCACTTGTTGCTGTGCCTGAATGGCCGCCAGGTCAAACACCGGGTGGCTGTACTCGAATTCGGCCAACACTTTGCTGGGGTCAATCGGCTGCACCGGGTTGAGCGACTCCACCACCGCCTGCTCAAAGGGCAGGGGCTGCAGCTTGTTGAGCAGGTAGTGCAGGCACACCCGGCCAGATTCTTGTTGCAAGTCGGCGGCGCGTTCGTAATTCCAAGCGGCCCAAGCGGCTTTGCGCTGGGGCAGCACCGAGGTGTCGGTGTGCAGCACGGCGCGGTTGGGCTGGTAGCCAATGGCCCCGAGCACCGCGCTTTCGGCCGGTGTGGGCTGGCGCAGCAGGGCCAGCGATTGGTCCGAGTGCGTGGCCAGCACCACATGGTCAAACCTTTCGCTGCCACGGCTGCTGAGCACGGTGACGCCGGCCGCATCGCGCTCAATGCTGTGCACGGGGGTGTTGAGCCGGGCGTCGTGCAGGCCGGCCACGATCTTGTCCACGTAGTGCCGCGCCCCGCCCACCACCGTGTGCCACTGCGGGCGGTCGTTGACTTGCAGCAGGCCGTGGTTGTGGCAAAAGCGGATCATGGTGGCCACCGGAAAGCGCAACATTTGCGCCGTCGGGCAGCTCCAGATGCAGCCGAGCATGGGCAAGAAATACCAGTCACGAAATCCCTGTCCAAAACGGTTGCGGTCCAAAAAGTCCTGCAAAGGCTCGGCCAGCGCTGCGTCTTGGCCCTGCAGCGCCAGCTGGGTGCACAGGCGGTTGAAACGCATCAAGTCGGCCAGCATGCCCCAAAACCGGGGACTGATCAGGTTGCGCTTTTGGCTGAACACCGTGGCCAAATTGTTGCCACTCCACTCCCGCGCTGGCTGGTCTTTGCTGGCAGGCACTTGCACCGAAAACGACATGTCCGACGCCGCTGTGACCACCCCCAACTCGGCCAGCAGTGCAATCAACTGGGGGTAAGTGCGTTCGTTGTAAACCAAAAATCCCGTGTCCACGCCCCAAGTGCGGGGGCCTTGCGCCGTGGGCAAAGTGATGTCCACCGTGTGGGTGTGCCCGCCAAAGTAGTCCCCCGCTTCAAAAAGCGTGACTTGGGCGTGCGGCTGCAGGCGGTGCGCGGCGGCCAGCCCGGAGATGCCTGATCCTACGATCGCGATGTTCATGTCTGACCTTGTTTTGTCTGTATTTTGTCCTAGACAATTTTATTCTAGGTTAATATTGTCCAACCTGCATAAACCCGTTGCTCCAACCCTTTGCCTCTCACCAGATGGGGCAGGCCCATGGGATGGATACCCCGAAAGTCGCATGAATTCAACACCTTTCATTGGGGCGGCACCAACCGCCGCTGAGGACAGCCTTTGGTCCATTGCCGATGTGGAGCGAGAGACGGGCTTGGGCAAAGACACCTTGCGGGTGTGGGAAAAACGTTACGGCTTTCCAGTTCCGCTGCGCGACGCCTTGGGCGAGCGGGCCTACCCCAACGACCAACTGACGCGGCTGCGCCTGATCAAGCGCTTGTTGGACGCCAACCACCGCCCCGGCAAAGTGGTGGCCTTGCCGCTGGACGCGCTGCAAGCCCACTTGGACAAACTGGTGCTGACTTCGCCGCCCGACGCGGCCCCAAGCCATGATGCCGCAGCGCTGGCGCTGGACCCGATTTGGGTCACCTGGCTGGCGCAAGACAAAACCCATCTCATCAAACAAACCTTGCAGCAACACATTTTGCGCAACGGTTTGGCGCATGTCGTCGACAAGCTGGTGGCGCCCTTGTGCGCCATGGTGGGCGTGGCCTGGATGCGGGGCGAGATCTCGGTGTACCAAGAGCACCTGTTCACCGAGCTGCTGCAGTCGGTTTTGCGCGAAGCGATTGCTGCGGTCGACGCGGCTGCGCAAGGGCAACGCCAAAGCCCCCGCGTCTTGCTCACCACCACCCCGGGTGAAATGCATGGCCTGGGCTTGATGATGGCCGAATGCCACTTTGCCCTGGAAAGCTGTGACCGCTTTGTGTTGGGCACATCGACCCCGATTTCAGACATCGTTCAAGCGGTGCGGCAACTGCACATAGACGTGCTGGCGCTGAGCTTCAGCGCTTATGCCTCGCGCAAAGACGTGGTGGACAACCTCCAGCTGCTGCGCGAGCAAATGCCGCCAGAGGTGAAAATCTGGGCCGGCGGTGCTGCGGCCAACAACCACAGCCGCGCCCTGCCCACAGGCGTGGTCTTGATGCGCAAGGCGGTCGATGTTTCCATCCAAGTGCAAGCATGGCGTGACCAAAACGCCCCGGCTCAGACGCCAGACTGACAGGGGTTTAGGTTAAAACCCCTATGCCCGTCGGCTTGGGCCTTCTTTAGACTGGTGGTTTATTGCTTCACCACCCAAAGACGCCCATGCACCGCTTCACCCCCACTCGCCGCCAGTCATGGCAAATCATCGCCGCTCTGGGCTTGCTGGCTGTCAGCTTGGGTGTCGCCGCCCAAAACGCGCCTGCGGGCAATGCCAGCAAGTGGCCCGCCAAGCCCATCAAAATCGTGGTGGCTTTTCCGCCCGGGGGGCTCACCGACGCTTACGCCCGCAACTACGGCGAATACCTGTCCACCAAGCTGGGCGTGCCCGTGGTCATTGAAAACAAGCCCGGTGCGGGCGCCATCATTGGCATTGATGCCGTGGCCAAAGCGCCCGCTGACGGCTACACCCTGGGCATGAGCACCTCGGGCACCTTCTGGCAAAACCGCATTCTGTACAGCAAGTTGCCCTACAACCTGGACAAAGACATCACCCCCGTGACCGTGTTCCCCTCGGGGCCGCTGGTGGTGGGCATCCACGACAAGATTCCGGCCAAAAACATGGCCGAGTTCGTGGCCTGGGCCAAAAAGAACCCCACCTCCATGGGCACGTACGCGCCGGGCTCCTACCCGCACATGGTGGCCGACCAAACCAACCGCCACCAAGGCACGCAGATCCAGTCGGTGCACTACAAGGGCGAGGCCGCCATGTGGCTGGACGTGGCCTCGGGCCAGTCGCAAATTGCTGTGGGCAGCTTTCAGGCCTTCAACGCCATGGCCGCCCGGGGTGTGCGCGCCATTGGCGTGACGGGCAGCTACCGCTCGCCCAAACTGCCCGACGTGCCCACCCTGACCGAGCAAGGCAACACCGAAAAACTGGTCACCCTCGAAGGCGGCCTGCCACTGGTGGCGCCTGCGGGCACGCCCGAGCCCGTGCTCAAACGCCTGGCCGACGAGGCCGTGGCCTGGGCCAACACCGAGCGCGCCGCCAAGTTGCGCGAGACCTTCGCCATTCCTAACAGGCCCAAAAACCTGGCCGACACCCGCAAAGACTGGGAAGGCGAAGTGCCCGTCTGGGTCAAGCTGGCGGTGGACTTGGGGATCAAGCTCGATTAAGACGCCTTCTGACCTTCCGATCGCGCACCAAAGCCCCGGCATTTTCTAAAGTGCCGGGGTTTTTTGTCATGGGTACCCCTAGAATGCACACCATAGTTCCAAGCCCCTGACGCCCCGCCGCCGCCGCCCAATTGACGCCTGAATGACGCCCGAAGCCCTCGCCAGAATCCAGATTGACCAACTCTTGCAAGCCGCTGGCTGGCACGTTTGCAACATCGACCAAGTCAATCTGCACGCTGCGCAGGGTGTGGCCATTCGCGAGTTTCCGCTCAACCCCGGCCACGGCTTTGCCGACTACCTGCTCTATGTGAACGGCAAAGCCTGCGGCGTGATCGAGGCCAAAAAACAAGGCATCACCCTCAAAGGGGTGGAGGTCCAATCTGAGCGCTACGCCCAAGGCCTGCCAGCCGCCTTGCCCGCTTGGCGCAGACCGCTGCCGTTTTTATTCGAGTCCACCGGGGTAGAAACCCAGTTCACCAACGGGCTGGACCCGCAACCCCGCTCGCGTCGGGTGTTTGCCTTCTTCAGGCCGGATCTGCTGGCGCAGTGGTTGCTACTGTTGCCGCCAAGTGCAGGCCCTCAGGCCGCCAACGAAGCGCCGACCACCTTTTTGGGCCGCATGCGCGACATGCCCGAACTCGTCACCCAATGGGGGCAGGGCGGGGCCAACTACCAGCTGTGGCCTGCGCAAATCAAGGCGGTGCAAAACCTCGAAAAAAGCTTGGCCGCCAACAAACCCAAAGCCCTCATCCAAATGGCCACGGGCAGCGGCAAAACCTTCACCGCCATCAGCTTCATCTACCGGCTCATCAAGTTTGGTGGTGCGCGGCGCGTGCTGTTTTTGGTGGACCGGGGCAACCTGGGGCGGCAAACCAAAAAAGAGTTTGACCAATACGCCAGCCCATACAACAGCTTCAAGTTTGGCGAAGAGTTCATCGTGCAGCACCTGCAAAGCAACCAGGTAGACACCAGCGCCCGCGTGGTCATCTGCACCATCCAGCGCATGTTCAGCCTGCTCAAAGGCAAAGAGCTGCCGCCCGAGGCCGACGAAGAAAGCACCGAAGGCGTTGAAAGCCTCTTCAAAGACCCCGAGCCCATTGGCTACAACCCGGCCTTTCCCATCGAGCTGTTTGACATCGTGGTCACCGACGAAGCGCACCGCAGCATCTACAACCTGTGGCGGCAAGTGCTGGAGTATTACGACGCCTACCTGGTGGGCCTGACCGCCACGCCCAACAAACAAACCTTTGGCTTCTTCAACCAAAACCTGGTCATGGAATACGGCCACACCCAGGCCGTGGCCGATGGGGTGAACGTCAACTACGACGTGTACCGCATCCAAACCGAAGTGAGCGAAAAAGGCGCCAAGGTCGAAAAAGGCTTTTGGCTGGAGACGGTGGACAAAGCCACCCGCCGCAAAAGTGCCTGGCAGCTCGACGAAGACTTTGAATACGACCCCGCCGAGCTGGACCGCAGCGTGCAAACGCCCGACCAGATCCGCAAAGTCATCACCACCTTCCGCGACCGGCTGCACACCGACATCTTCCCTGGCCGCACCGAGGTGCCCAAAACCCTGGTCTTTGCCAAAGACGACAACCACGCCGAAAAGATCGTGGAAATCTTGCGCGAAGAATTTGGCAAGGGCAACGAGTTTGCGCAGAAGATCACCTACAGAACCACAGGCACCAAGCCCGAAGACTTGATCAGCGCGTTCAGGAACAGCTACTTTCCGCGTGTGGCCGTGACGGTGGACATGATCGCCACCGGCACCGACATCAAGCCAGTGGAGATTGTGGTGTTCATGCGCAGTGTGAAGAGCCGCAGCTTTTTTGAGCAAATGAAAGGCCGTGGCGTGCGCGTGTGCAACCCGGCCGACCTGCAAGCCGTGACGCCCGACGCCAAGGTCAAGGACCACTTTGTGATTGTGGACGCCGTGGGCGTGTGCGAGCGCGACAAAACCGACAGCCGCCCCATGGACAGCAAAAAGACGGTGCCCCTGGACAAACTGCTGCAAGCCGTGAGCCTGGGCAATGTGGAGGACGAAGTGCTGAGCAGCGTGGCCGCCCGCTTGGCCCGGCTGGACAAAGACCTGAGCCCCGAAGGCCACGCCCAAGTGCTGGAGGCCAGCGGCGGCAAAAGCCTGCGCGACCTGGCCAGCGGCATTGTGCAGGCGCTGAACGTGGATGACGACACATCGCCCTTCGAGGCCGAAGCCAAAAAGGCAGAAGCCGCCAAACCCTTTGCCAACCCCGCGCTGCGCAATTTGATTTTGCAGCTGCGCCAAAAAGCCGACCTGGTGGTGGACGTGGTGACGCAAGACACGTTGCTGCACGCGGGCTTTAGCGAAGCCGCCAGTGAGCGCGCCAAAGGCCTGGTGCAAAGCTTTGAGCAATTCATTGCCCAGCACAAAAACGAAATCACCGCGCTGCAAATTTTGTACAACCGCCCCAGCCGCGCCCCGCTGACCTACCGCGACATCAAAGCCCTGGCCGACGCGCTGCACGCGCCGCCGCACCTGATAGACGAGAGCCAGCTGTGGCAAGCCTACGCCGCACTCAACAAAACGAAAGTGAAAGGCACCAGCCAACGCCGCCTGCTGACCGACCTGGTCAGCCTGGTGCGCTTTGCCATGCAGCAAGACAACGAGCTGGTGCCATACCCCGAGCGCGTGCAAAGCAACTACAACGCGTGGCTGGCCCAACAACAAGCGGCCAAAGGCCACGCCTTTAACGCCGAACAACTGCACTGGCTGGAAATGATCCGAGACCACATCGCCGCCAACCTGGGCATAGAGCCCGACGACTTTGAATACGCCCCCTTCAACAGCGAAGGCGGCCTGGGCAAAGTGCACCAGCTGTTTGGTGTGGAGCTGACGCAGGTGATTGAAGCGATGAATCGGGAGTTGGTGGCGTAGTTATGGCACTTACTGTTTCTTTGGGTGAAATCATCAATGGTGGAAATGCACTTCTTGCCATTAAGCCAAATTGGAAGCGCGTACGCCTTGGCGATATCGGGGAGGTTTTGAACGGATTTGCTTTTAAGGCCGAGCTATTTACCCGTGAGGGTGGCATGCCGCTCATACGTATTCGTGACGTTGGCAGCGAGGCTTCGGAAACGTTTTACTCCGGAGAATATGACCGGCGCTACGTGGTGAGTGCTGGTGATTTGCTGGTTGGTATGGATGGTGACTTCAACTGCGCACGTTGGCGGGGCCCTAGTTCACTTCTAAATCAGCGGGTTTGCAAGATCACGGTTGATGAGTCTCTGTACTTGCCGCGCTTTCTCGATTACGTATTGCCAGGTTATCTAAAGGCAATCAACGATGCCACCTCTTCGGTCACGGTGAAGCATCTTTCATCGCGAACGATTCAAGATATCCCACTCCCATTGCCACCGATGGAAGAGCAGCGCGAAATCGTCGCCGAAATCGGAAAACAATTCTCCCGCCTCGACGAAGCCGTCGCCAACCTCCAGCGCGTCAAAGCCAACCTCAAACGCTACAAAGCCTCCGTCCTCAAAGCCGCCGTCGAAGGCCACCTCGTCGAAACCGAAGCCAGCATCGCCCAACGCGAAGGCCGCAGCTACGAAACAGGTGAACAGCTTTTGCAGCGGATACTTGAAGAGCGGCGGGCCAATTGGGCAGGTCGTGGCAAATGGAAAGTACCCGAATCACCCGCGGCGGACACACCGCTACCTGAAGGCTGGGTATGGTCTTGTATTGACCAGTTAGCCGAGGTGGGTACAGGTGCAACGCCTAAACGCGACAAGGCTGTGTATTGGAATGATGGCGATGTGCCATGGGTCACAAGTAGCGTCGTCAATGGCGACTGTGTTGACGAAGCATCAGAGTTCGTGACCAAGTTGGCACTTGCTGAAACCAATCTCACGCTTTATCCCGTCGGGACATTGCTGATTGCGATGTACGGCGAAGGGAAGACTCGCGGTAAATGCTCTGAATTGCGCATCCCCGCAACGACCAACCAAGCTTTGGCTGCATTGCAAGTGACCTCTGCCGTAAGGGGCTATGTCAGGCAATTTCTTGAACTGAACTACGAGGAAATGCGAAAGGTCGCATCAGGTGGAGTTCAGCCTAATTTGAATCTGAGTTTGGTCCGAGCTGTTTGTGTGCCGTTGCCACCGCTGGCAGAACAAACCCGCATCGTTGCTGAAGTCGACCGCCACTTGTCTATCGTTCGTGGAGTTGAGGCTGAGATTGACGCGAACCTTAAGCGCGAGCAGGCGCTGCGGCATTCTGTTCTTAAGAAGAACTTCGGTGCCATCGGCATCGATCGTTGAATTCAATGGGGAAAAAATGAAATATATCCTTCATGTTCTCGTTGCAGGTATTTTTTTCACGATAAGTTTGTGCTCGTTGGCGCAGTCCGAAAGAAAAGCCGACGTTAATTCAGAGATGCGGCAACTCCATGTGGAATTGAAAAATGTTGGGCACGACTTGGAAATTCTCCGCAGGGATCAACTTAATTACAAGATTGAAAAAGATCTTTTGAAGGAGGCGTACTCATCGAACATTCAAACCATCAATTTGGTCATTACGATCGTATTAGGCGTTCTAGGTGTACTTGGCTACCTAGGAATTCGTAGTGTCAAAGAAATCCGAAATGATTATTCTGTTGAGCTCGATAAGCTGAAAACATTGAAGACGCAACTTGTGGACGAAATCGAATCAGTTCGTTCAAAACAAAAGGAAGTTGAAGGGCAGGTTGGAGATTTAGCGAAAACAAATGAGGAACAAGATCGGCGACTCAAAGTCATGGAACTGATTGAAAAGATTTCGAATCTCATCGGGAGTAAGCAATGGGGGTGGGCTCTGAAGTACGTTGACATTGCCCTAGGATTGGATGCAGAGAATACTTTACTCCTGTCGCAAAAGGCTTCATGTCACGCAAATCAAGGTGAGCTAACTGCGGCAATTGAGAACTTGAAAAAAGTACTTGAGCTTGAACCTGAAAATTCGTCGGATGCGATGAATCTTCTTGAGTTTTTGGCTTTAACTAATCAACGCAATGAATTTGAAGAAATTTATTCAAGGTATAAAGCCGCCGTCGATAGTGAGTACGATGGTTCTCTGACTGTCTACCTTGATGCTTTACTTCGGACTATGAGTGGTGATTTAAAGACTGCAAAGGATACGTTGCAAAAATTTGTGGCTAATCAGGGGGCTGAAGCGAAGAACCATCTTGGATCTTGGTCCTTTAACGAGGCTCGAACCATAACTTCTAAGATTCCAGCAGGGGAACAAAAGGCAATGGTAGACGCGATGATCTCTCTTTTTGAAGGAAAGACCCCACCTTCCGATTTTCTTAAAGTCTTGAACGCAGAAAATGATTTAAAAAGTGAATCGGTGAGATAACTTGCAACCTTTCTCCCTCCGCATCTTCGTCGCCGATGGAGACCCCGATGGCCTGCGCATCGTCGAGCGGTCCAACTGGGTGGGCCGTGCGCTGGTGTTTCCGCGTGCGGCCTGGGCACAGCCCAGCGTGGCCACCCGGCCCGAGCTGCAGCAAACGGGCGTGGTCCTGCTGCTGGGCCCGCGTGAAGACGGCGAGGGTGACCGGCTCTACATTGGCGAGGGCGACCCGATCAAGCCGCGCCTGGCCACGCACCACAGCGGCAAAGACCAAAAAGACTTCTGGACACGGGCGATCTGCTTTGTCTCCATGGGGCAGGGGCTCAACAAGGCGCATGTGCAGTTTTTAGAGGCCAACCTGATTCGCCAGGCCAAGCAGGCCAAGCGCGTGCCGCTGGATGTAGAGAACAAAAAGAACGAGACCGAGCCCACGCTCAGCGAGGCCGACCGCGCCGACATGCAGGTGTTTTTGCAGCACATGCTGGGCATGCTGCCGGTGCTGGGCGTGCATGCGTTTGAGCAGCCGCCCCAGGCCCCCGCCGCCAGCGCGCCAGAGCTGACGTGCAAAGGCAAAGGCCTACTGGCCAGGGGCTACGAGTCCACGCAGGGTTTTGTGGTCAAAGCGGGGTCGCAGGCCATGGCGCAGACAGTGCCTTCCATGGCGCCGAGTATGCTGGCACGTCGGCAAGAGTTGATCGACCTGGGTGTACTGGCGCAACAAGACGCGGCCTATGTGTTCATCCAGGACTACGCCTTCAGCTCCCCCAGCACAGCGGCTTGTGTGGTGCTGGGCCGCAACGCCAATGGACGGCTGGAGTGGAAGGATGCGCAGGGGCGGGCGCTGAAGTCCTTGCAGGAGAATGAGTCAGCATGAGCCAGCTCGACCTCTTCGCCGCCCTACAGTCAAGCACCGAGGGCATCGACACCGAATTCAAGTCGGCACGCGGTGGCATGCCCGGCAGTTTTTGGGAGTCGTATGCCGCCATGGCCAACACACAGGGCGGCACCATCGTGTTGGGCGTGGCCGAGAAGGCGTCTGGCTTGGTGTGGGAGGGCGTGCCCAATGCCTCGCAGTTGCGCACGGTGCTGTGGAGCCAGCTGAACGACCGGCACAAGATCAGCGCCAATCTGCTGCGCGACGACGATGTGCGTACGGTGGAAGACGAGGGCAGGCAGTTTTTGGTGGTGAATGTGCCGCGTGCCTCGCGTCTGCAGCGCCCTGTGTTTGTGGGGCCCAACCCCATGACGGGCACTTACCGCCGTGCCGAAGAGGGCGACTACCGCTGCTCGGACGACGAGGTGCGCCGCATGCTGGCCGACCAGTCCGACACGCCAGCCGATTCCCAAATCTTGGAGCATTTCGGCCTGCCAGACTTTGACCCCGACACGGTCAAGCAATACCGCAACCGCTTTGCATCCCGTGCGCCAGACCACCCTTGGCTGCTGCTGGACGATGCGCCGCTGCTGAACAAGCTGAGCGCCTTGCGCCGCGACCGCGCCACGGGCTTGGAGGGGGCCACCGTGGCGGGCTTGCTGATGTTTGGCCGCTTTGAGGCGCTGCGCGATGCCTTGCCCGGCTTTCATGTGGACTACCGCGAGCGCCTGTCCGACGACCCCGCCGTGCGCTGGACCGACCGCGTGGTGCCCGATGGCACTTGGGAAAACAACCTGTTCCAGTTTTATCTGCGGGTTATGCAGCGTTTGTCGTGTGACTTGAAGATGCCTTTTCAGCTGGACCGCGAGCTGTACCGCAAAGACGACACCGCCGTGCACGAGTCGCTGCGCGAGGCCGTTGTCAACGCTTTGGTGCACGCCGACCACCGTGGACAAGGCGGCGTGGTGATTGAGCGCTACCCCGACCGGATTGAACTGTCCAACCCCGGTTCGCTGCTGGTGTCGCGGGTGCAGTTGTTGCAAGGCGGCGTGAGCGAGTGCCGCAACAAAAGCCTGCAGCTGATGTTCCAGCTCATGGGCGGTGGCGACAAGGCGGGCTCGGGCATGGACAAAATCCGGGCGGGCTGGCGTGCCCAGCATTGGCGTTCGCCCCGGCTCGAAGAGTCTTTGCAGCCCGACCGCGTGAAGCTGGTGCTGCCCATGGTCAGCTTGATTCCCGATGAGGTGGACCGTGCCTTGCGCCAGCGCTTTGGCGACCGGTTTGCAAAGCTGGACAAAACCGCCGTGCAAGCGGTGGTGACCGCCCAGGTAGAAGGCAGCGTGACCAATGCCCGCATGCAGGAAATCACGGGTGAGCATTCCAAAGACATCACGGGCGTGCTGCAAACCTTGGTGCGTGATGGCCTGCTGACCCAGCAAAACCAGCGGCGATGGGCCAGCTACCGGGTGGCGGGGGACTCCCCCCAATTGGGCGAGGACTCCCGTCATTTGAGCGAGGACTCCCGTCATTTGGAGGGGGGCTCCCGTCATTTGGAGGGGGACTCCCGTCATTTGGAGGGGGACTCCCGTCATTTGAGCCCCGAACTCCTGTCATTGGCAGAGCCGGCGCGACTCAAAGCCAAGTTGCCGACTGCAGAAATGCAAACTTTGGTGCTGAGACTGTGCGACACCCACTGGCTGACCACCCGTGATTTGGCCGAACTGTTGAGCCGTGACCCAGAAAACCTGCAAAGACGAATCCTCACGGGCTTGGTCAATCAGGGCTTGCTGGAGTTGCGTTACCCAGGTGTGCCCAATCGGCCAGATCAGGCGTATCGCACGGTTGCCAACCCAACACCATGAAATCAATATGCGCGGCTTGCCTTTTTAGGCCTAACTGGATTGCAAGCGTGCTTAAACGCAAACCGGATAGGCCGTGGTGAGCTGTGAAAAATCATTAAAAATCAACAACTTAAGTCTTTAGTCGCCAACCTAAATCAACTCATGAACACCACCACCCACACCCTCGTCCAAAAGCTCTGGAACTACTGCAGCGTGCTGCGCGACGATGGCATGAGCTACGGCGACTATGTGGAGCAGCTGACGTATTTGCTGTTCCTCAAGATGGCCGACGAACGCAGCCAGCCGCCTTACAACCAGGCCAGCATCGTGCCTGCCGCCTATGCGTGGCCCACGCTGCTGGTGCGTGATGGCGATGATTTGTTTGACCATTACCGCCACGCGCTGGAGAAGCTGGGCCAAGAGAAGGGCACGCTGGGCCTGATCTTTGCCAAGGCGCAAAACAAGTTTCAAGACCCGGCCAAGCTGCGCCGCATCATCGTGGACCTGATCGATGCCGAAACCTGGACGGTGCTGGGCGCCGACGTGAAGGGCGATGCTTACGAGGGCTTGCTGGAGAAAAACGCGCAAGACACCAAGAGCGGGGCGGGCCAATACTTCACGCCGCGAGCTTTGATTGCGGCCATGGTGGAGTGCATCGACCCCAAGCCCGCCGAGCGCGTGTGCGACCCGGCCTGCGGCACGGGCGGCTTTTTGTTCAGCGCGCACCAGCATGTGGTGGCGCACCACCCCAACTTGACCAAGGACGAGAAAAAGCACCTTAAAGAAAGCGCCTTTGTCGGCTTTGAGCTGGTGCAGGCCACGGCCCGTGTGTGCGCCATGAACATGCTGCTTCACGGCATTGGCTCCGAAAAGTCGGTGCCCGTGCGCGTGGGCGACGCGCTGGCGTCCGACCCGGGCGAGCGTTTTGAGGTGGTGCTGGCCAACCCGCCGTTTGGCAAAAAGAGCAGTACCGTGATCGTGGGCGAAGACGGCCGCGTGTCGAGCGAAAAAGACACGATTGAGCGCGACGACTTTTGGGCCACCACCAGCAACAAGCAGCTGAACTTTGTTCAGCACATCAAAACGCTGCTGGCCATTCATGGCCGGGCTGCGGTGGTGTTGCCCGACAACGTGCTGTTTGAAGGCGGTGCGGGCGAGACCATTCGCAAAAAACTGCTGCACGAATGCGATTTGCACACACTGCTGCGCCTGCCCACGGGCTTGTTTTATGCGCAGGGCGTCAAGGCGAACGTGCTGTTTTTTGACAAAAAGCCCGCCGCCGAAAAGCCTTGGACGCAAAAGCTGTGGATTTACGACCTGCGCACCAACCGGCATTTCACGCTCAAGACCAACCCGCTGCGCCGGGCCGACTTGGACGAGTTTGTGGAGCTTTACAAGGTGGGCAAGCGCCACGAGCGTGCCGAGACCTGGAGCGCCGAGAACCCGGACGGCCGCTGGCGTGCCTACAGCTATGAAGAGCTGATTGCCCGCGACAAAACCAGCTTGGACATGTTTTGGCTCAAGGACGACAGCCTGGCCGACGGCGACAACTTGCCCGCACCTGCCGTGATTGCCCAAGAAATTGTGGAAGACCTGCAAGCCGCGCTCGAGCAGTTCAAGCTGATTGCGGGTGACTTGGGGGCCGAAGTGCCTGAAGAGGCGGTTTAATCTCAGCTTATGACCAAGACCGAACAAATGAGTTTTTTGGGCTTTGAAGACGCCCCCGCGCCTGTTGGAAAGGCTCCCAAACAGGCCAAACCGACAGCCAAAACAACAGCCAAAACAACAGCCAAAGCAGACGTGCCGATGGCGGCATCCGTCGAACCGCTGGCGATCCTTGCAACTGTTGAATCCGTTGTGTCCGTGCCCGCGACCACCGCCTTGGCGATCGAGCCTGCGCCGCAGGTTGCACTCGCACCTGTACCCGCGCCCGCATCGGACGTTCAGGCCATGGCCGCGGCGCTGGATCAGCACCCCGACTTTCGGGTGTTGCGCCGCTTGCAGCCGGTGGCCGATTACGGCGGTTTGCACGGGCAGGCCACGCGCCGTGTGATCGTGCTGGACACCGAAACCACAGGGCTCGACAGCAAGAGCGAGGCGATCATCGAGCTGGCCATGTTGTCGGTGTTGGTCGATGTCGCCACGGGCCAGCCCGTGGGGCCGGTCACCATTTACGAGTCGTTTGAAGACCCGGGTAAACCCATTCCGCCCCAGATCACCGACATCACCGGCATTGACGACAGCATGGTGCAGGGCCAGCGCATCGACGATGCGGCCGTCACGGCGCTGGTGCAAGCGGCCGATTTGGTCGTGGCGCACAACGCCGGGTTTGACCGCCCCTTTGTCGAGGCGCGTTTGCCCGTGTTTGCCACCAAAGCCTGGGGCTGTTCGTTTCAGGGCATTGACTGGAAAAAAGAGGGCAGCGGCTCGGCCAAGCTGGAGTTTTTGGCGTCCGAGCGCGGTTGGTTTTACGACGCACACCGGGCGCAGGTGGACTGCCATGCGCTCTTGCAGGTGCTGTCCTCGCCGCTGAGTGATGGGCAAACGGGCCTGGCGCGCTTGCTGGCGGGCGCTGGGCAGACCCGCTACAAGTTGCGGGCCGTGGGTGCGCCGTTCGAATCCAAAGACAAGCTCAAGGCACGCGGCTACCGCTGGGACGGCGAAGGCCGCGTGTGGTGGTGCAGTTTGGCCTCTGATGATCTGCTGGACGCCGAGTGCGACTGGCTGCGCGCTGAGGTCTATGGCCAGCGCCGCGCCCGTGTGCAGCTCGAAGCCCTGGACAGTGGGGTGCAGTTTTCGGTCCGGCCGGGTCAACAAACCGACCGCGAGCTGTAGGAGCCCCGCCCTCGGGGCGATGGTTCGAGGTTGGCAGGCGCACGATCGCGGCGGGGGCGCTGCTTCTACGGGGCTATCGCGGCGGGGGCGCCGCTCCTACAGGCGCAGGCCTTGCTTTGGGGTGATTTTTTTGGGGCGTCACGCCAAGCTGGGATAATGCGCTTTGCTTGAATTTTTTCAGGGTTTTCAAGGTTTTTAAATGGCTCAATACGTATTTTCTATGAACCGGGTCGGCAAGATCGTGCCGCCCAAGCGTCAGATTCTCAAAGACATTTCGCTGTCCTTCTTCCCCGGCGCCAAGATCGGCGTGTTGGGCACCAACGGCTCGGGCAAGTCCACTTTGCTCAAGATCATGGCGGGCATTGACAAAGAGATTGAGGGCGAAGCCATCCCCATGTCGGGCCTGAAGATCGGGTATTTGCCGCAAGAGCCCCAGTTGGACCCCACCGAGACGGTGCGCCAGTCGGTGGAAAACGGCATGGGCGAGATCAAGGCCGCCCAGGCCCGCTTGGAGGAGGTGTACGCCGCCTACGCCGAAGAAGACGCCGACTTTGATGCCTTGGCCGCCGAGCAGGCCAAGCTCGAAGCCATCATCGCCACCGCAGGCGATGCCTCGGACCACCAGCTTGAAATCGCTGCCGACGCGCTGCGCTTGCCCCCATGGGACGCGGTCATTGGCAACCTGTCGGGCGGTGAAAAACGCCGCGTGGCGCTGTGCCGCTTGCTGCTGTCGCGCCCTGACATGCTCTTGCTCGACGAACCCACCAACCACTTGGACGCCGAGTCGGTGGACTGGCTGGAGCAGTTCTTGTCGCGCTTTTCGGGCACCGTGGTGGCCATCACCCACGACCGTTACTTCTTGGACAATGCCGCCGAGTGGATCTTGGAACTCGATCGGGGCTCCGGCATTCCGTACAAGGGCAACTACTCCAGCTGGCTGGAGCAAAAAGACGCCCGTTTGGCCACCGAGCAGCGCACCGAAGACGCCCGCACCAAGGCCATGAAGAAGGAATTGGAATGGGCCCGCGCCAACCCCAAAGGCCGCCAAGCCAAGAGCAAGGCCCGTTTGGCCCGCTTTGAAGAGCTGAGCGACTACGAATACCAGCAGCGCAACGAGACGCAGGAAATCTTCATCCCTGTGGCCGAGCGTTTGGGCAACGAGGTGTTCGAGTTCAGCAACGTGAGCAAGTCTTTTGGTGACCGCTTG
>JAHECM010000239.1 GCA_024641725.1 Limnohabitans sp.
ATTGGTCCAAATGAGGCAGTCCGAAACCAGTGAGCAAACGCATAGGGGCACCTCATTTCAAGACCATAATGTTCGCAGTCAATCTATCGCTCACTTAAAGCATGCATAAAGAAGCAGCCACATTGGCCAATGCCCCAGACCCACAAGTCAGTGCAAGCGGAAAAAACGTGAGGGCAACCTTGAGTATGGTGGCCCAGCAAGCCGGGGTTTCTCCCAGTACCGTCTCTCGCATCCTTAACGGCACGGCGCAAGTCAGCGAAGAAAAACAAGCCTTAGTGAAAGCGGTCATTGCGGCATTGGGCTTCCGGCCCGATCCTGCTGCGCGCAGCCTGGCCGGTGGCCGCACCATGAGCATTGGCGTGCTGACCCAGTTCATTGACAGTCCCTATTACGGTGAGGCCTTGCGAGGCATCGAGGACGAGTTGCACAAGGCCAACTATGCGCCCTTGTTTGTCAGTGGCCACTGGAATGAGGCCGAAGAAAAAAACCGTTTGTTCATGCTGCAAGAGCGCAAGGTGGACGGGATCATTGTGCTGACGGGCAAACTGGCCAATGAGACCTTGGTGGACATGGCGGCCAATATTCCCGTGGTGGTCACTGGGCGTCGCCTGAGCGCTCCCAATTTGTTCAGCATTGACTTTGACAACTCAGAAGGTGCTTGTTTGGCCGTTCGGCACCTGCATGCCTTGGGTCACCGCCGTGTGGCATTCATTTCGGGGCCTTTGGACCATCCAGACGCTACGCAGCGTTTGCAAGGCTATCGCGAAGAGGCAAAGCGCAAGGACATGGCGCTGGACGACACTTTGGTGGTCTACAGCGATTACCAAGAGTCGGGTGGCTTCAGGGCCATGAACGATTTGCTCAACTCCAGTGTGCAGTTCAGCGCAGTCATCGCGGCCAACGACCAAATGGCCTACGGCGCACGTTTGGCGCTGCACCGTGCTGGTTTGCGGGTACCCGAGGATGTGTCTTTGTTGGGCTTTGACGATCTGCCCCATTCGGCCTTCACCTTGCCGCCACTCACGTCCGTCAGGCAGTCGGTTTATGAAATTGGCACTTCGGCCGCCAAAGCCATGTTTGACTTGTTGAACAAAAGAAATCCGCCCTCGCGTTTGGTGGAGGCTGAGTTGGTCGTACGTGAATCCACTCGGATTTTCAGGCGCTGATGCCTTTGCGCTGGCCTATCTGCGTGAAGCCATGTAAATCCCCGGCAGGATCATCGCGGCACCCATGACGTGGTGCCAGCCCATGGGCTCGCCCAGCACGGCCCAGGCGGTGAGGCCGCCATACAGTGGGCCGAGGTACAGGCTGGCCGCGACGCGGCTGGCCCCCAAGGTTTTTTGAGCAAAGCCATAAGCCCAGTACGCACCCACCCCTGGCACCAAGCCCGCCACCACCACCAGTCCGGTGGCCGCGTGGCTCCAGGCCGGTCGGTCGGTTTGCAGCCACTCCCAAGCGGCAAAAGGCAGCAGGCTGACGACGCCACCCACACAGGTGGCGGCCAGCCGGGCCGTGGCCCCGAGCGGGCTGGGCCATTTTTTTTGCAGCAGCGCATACGCCGCCCAAGACACCATGGCCACCACGATCCAGCCGTCGCCTACCACCCACTGCACCTGCGACAGGCGCAGCCACTGGCCTTTGACGACCACATGCGTGACGCCCAGCATGGCCACCACCACGCCCAGGCCTTGTCGCCAAGAAAACCGCTCACCCAGCCAGACCACCGCCCCCAGCGCGATCAGCACAGGCGAGGCCGCATAGATCAGCGCGATGTTCATGGCCGTCGTGGTTTGCGCACCCCGGTACACCCAAGCCCCGCACACCAGCATGCCCAATGCACCCAGCACCAAGTACTGCCCGCCCACGCGCAGGGTGTGGCGTCCATGGCGCGCCAATTCGTCACGCGCTAAAAAGCACAAAATCGCCCCGGCCAGGGCCCAGCGACCCAGCGCCAACACATGGGGCTGCACGACCCCCGGCGCGGTGCGGGCGACCAGGTAATTGACAGTCCACAGCGCGGGTGCGACCCACAGCAGCATGAGCGCCAGTCGTTGGCGAGATTCGGGGGTGGCGGCAAATGGCATGGCGAGATTGTCGGTGCTCAGGCGGCAGGCAACAAAAAACCGCCCTGGTGTGTGGCCGGGGCGGCTGCTGTGGTGTGCTTGGGCGCGGCGGCCCAGGCAGATGGCTTGATCAAGCGGCCAGGCGTTTTTCCAGGCTGGCTTTGGTGTCCAGCAGGGCTTGGGGCAGGCGCTGGGCCAGTTTGGCAAAGTGCTCGTCGTGCAGTTTGAACTCTTCGGCCCAGGCGGCTTTGTCGATGCTGGTGACCGACTTGAACTGCTCGGTGCTGAAGTCCAGGCCGGTCCAGGTGATTTCGCCATACGTGGGGGCCACGCCGAACATGGTTTGTTCGCCCTGGGCCTTGCCTTCTAAGCGGTCGATCATCCACTTGAGCACGCGCATGTTGTCGCCGTAGCCGGGCCAGACAAACGAGCCGTCTTCGCCTTTGCGGAACCAGTTCACGCAGTACATGGCGGGCAGCTTGTGGCCAGCGGCCTCAGCCTTGGCGCCGGTGTCCAGCCAGTGCTGGAAGTAGTCGCTCATGTTGTAGCCGCAGAAAGGCAGCATCGCGAACGGGTCGCGGCGCACCACGCCTTGCGCGCCAAAGGCGGCAGCGGTGGTTTCGGAGCCCATGGTCGCGGCCATGTACACGCCTTCGGTCCAGCTGCGCGCTTCGGTGACGAGCGGCACGGTGGTCGAGCGGCGGCCGCCGAACATGAAAGCGTCGATCGGCACACCCGCAGCGTCGTCCCAGGCGGGGTCGAGGGCCGGGTTGTTGGCAGCGGCCACGGTGAAGCGGGCGTTGGGATGGGCCGCTTTGGCGCCGGTTTCTTTGGCAATCTGGGGGGTCCAGTCCTTGCCTTGCCAGTCGATCAAATGGTCGGGCAGTTTGCCGGTGTCTTTTTCGATGCCTTCCCACCACACATCGCCATCGTCCGTGAGGGCCACGTTGGTGAAGATCACGTCCTTGTGCAGGCTCAGCATGCAGTTGGGGTTGGTCTTCATATTGGTGCCGGGGGCGACGCCAAAGTAACCGGCTTCGGGGTTGATGGCGTACATCTTGCCGTCGGTGTGCGGCTTGACCCAGGCGATGTCGTCTCCAATGGTGGTGACGCTCCAGCCTTCAAAGGCCTTGGGCGGCACCAGCATCGAGAAGTTGGTCTTGCCGCAGGCGCTGGGGAAGGCGGCTGCGACGTGGTATTTTTTGCCCTCGGGGTTGGTCACGCCCAAAATCAGCATGTGCTCGGCCAACCAACCCTGGTCGCGTCCCATGTTGGAGGCGATGCGCAGCGCAAAGCATTTCTTGCCCAGCAGCGCGTTGCCGCCATAGCCCGAACCGTAAGACCAGATCTCGCGGGTCTCTGGGTAGTGCACGATGTATTTGGTGCTGGGGTTGCAAGGCCAGCTGGTGCTGTCCTTTTGGCCGGCGGCCAAAGGTGCGCCCACGGTGTGCATGCAAGGCACGAACTCGCCGTCGGTGCCCAGCACGTCAAACACGGCCTTGCCCATGCGGGTCATGATTCTCTGGTTGACGGCGACGTAGGCGCTGTCGGTCAGCTCGATGCCGATGTGGCTGATGTGCGAGCCCAGCGGGCCCATGGAGAAAGGCACCACGTACATCGTGCGGCCAGCCATGCAGCCGTCAAACAGCGGGTTCAGGGTGGCGCGCATTTGCGCGGGTTCCATCCAGTTGTTGGTCGGGCCGGCGTCGTCTTTGTGGGCCGAGCAGATGTAGGTGCGGTCTTCCACGCGGGCCACGTCTGAGGGGTCGGAACAAGCCAAAAAGGAGCCCGGGCGCTTGGCGGGGTTGAGCTTTTTGAAGGTGCCGGCCGTGACCAACTCGGCGCACAGGCGGTCGTATTCTTCTTGCGAGCCGTCACACCAATAGATGTTGGTGGGTTTGCACAGGGCGGCCATTTCGGCGACCCAAGCGATCAGTTTGGCGTTCTTGACGTAAGCCGGTGTGTTGAGGTTCAGGCCCTGCATCACGGGTGAGTTCATGGGGAAAGCTCCAAGTTTTAAAAATCGTTTTTTCAAAAAACCCGCTCAAAGGCGCTTTC
>JAHECM010000051.1:0-15453 GCA_024641725.1 Limnohabitans sp.
TCGCCTGCAATGGTTTGGGGCACGTAGCCGTAGTTGGTGGGGTAATGCATGGCCGTGCCCATGAAGCGGTCCACAAACAGAGCGCCAGACTCTTTGTCGACTTCGTACTTCACAGGGTCAGAGTTCATCGGGATTTCGATGATCACGTTGAAGGCTTCGGGCACTTTGCTGCCGGGGGTGACGTTGTTCAGGGACATGGTGTCTCGATGGAAAAGTTGATAAAAAATCGCAATCCTAGGGATTAACCCCGATTTTACTTTCACCGGGCTTGCGGCCCAGCCTCGATGGGGCCAGGACCGCACAACCGCACACCCGCGCTGCCCTGTCCCCCGCGTGATTTCAAAATGGCTCAGACAAATCACAATGGCCCCATGCAACTGAACTTCATCGCCAACCAGCCCCAAGCCTCGGCCAGCGGGCGAACCCTTGACGTGCTTGACCCCTCGGACGGGCAGGTGTTTGAGCACATCCAGCGCAGCAACGCCGCCGACATCGACCAGGCCGTGCAGGCGGCGCAGGCCGCCTTCAATGGCCCTTGGGGGCGACTCACCGCGGTGGAGCGCGGTCGCCTGTTGATGGCGCTGTCGCGCAAAGTGGCCGAACACGCCGCAGAGCTGACCGCACTGGAGCAGCGCGACTGCGGCAAGCCCACCCAGCAAGCGGCCGCGGACGCGGTGGCGCTGGCGCGCTACTTCGAGTTTTACGCCGGTGCTGGCGACAAGTTGCACGGCGAGACCCTGCCCTACCAAAACGGCTACAGCGTGCTGACTTGGCGCGAGCCCCATGGCGTGACAGGCCATGTGATCCCCTGGAACTACCCGATGCAGATTTTTGGACGCAGCGTGGGCGGGGCCTTGGCCGCGGGCAATGCCTGCGTGGTCAAGCCCGCAGAAGACGCTTGCCTGAGCCTGATCCGGGTGGCCCAGTTGGCCGCTGAGGTGGGCTTTCCGCCCGGCGCGATCAACATCGTCACCGGCTACGGCCACGAGGTGGGTGACGCGCTGGCGCGCCACCCGGGCATCGACCACATCAGTTTCACGGGCAGCCCGGGGGTGGGCACCTTGATCCAGCAAGTGGCGGCCGAGCGGCACTGCCCGGTGACGCTGGAGCTGGGCGGCAAAAGCCCGCAAATCATTTTTGACGACGCCGATCTGGACGCGGCCATCCCGGTGGTGGTCAACGCCATCGTGCAAAACTCGGGGCAAACCTGCAGCGCGGGCTCGCGGGTGCTCATCCAACAAGGCATTTACGAGCCCTTGCTGCAGCGTCTGGGCCAAGCGTTCAGTCGCCTGCAAGTGGGCTCGGCCAGCATGAACCTGAACCTGGGCCCGCTGATCCGCGCCAGCCAACTCGAGCGCGTGAGCGGCTTTTTGGACCAAGCCCGCTCAGATGGCATTGCCACTGTGGCGCAAGGCCAAATTGCCCAAGGCGTGCCCGCCGGAGGCTTCTACCAAGCGCCCACCTTGCTGCGCGACGTGCCGGTGCACCACCGCCTGGCGCAAGAAGAAGTCTTTGGCCCCGTGCTCTCGGCCATGCCCTTTACCGACGAAGACCATGCCGTGGCGCTGGCCAATGCCACCCAATTCGGGCTGGTGGCGGGCGTGTGGACGCGTGACGGCGGGCGGCAGTTCCGCATCGCTCGGCGCGTGCGCAGTGGCCAGGTCTTCATCAACAACTACGGTGCAGGCGGCGGCGTGGAGCTGCCCTTTGGCGGCGTCAAATCGTCCGGATATGGCCGTGAAAAAGGTCTCGAAGCCCTGCTGGGCTTCACCACCCTCAAAACCGTGGCGATTGCCCACGGCTGAACCCAAGGAACACACATGCGCGTGAAAGACAAAGTCATCATCGTCACCGGCTCAGGTGGCGGCATCGGCGAAGGCATTGCCAAGCGGCTGGCTGCTGAAGGGGCCAAAGTCGTGGTCAACGACATCCAACCGGTACAGGGCCAAAAAGTCACCGCAGACATCGTGGCCGCCGGTGGCCAGGCCATATTTGTGGCCGCCGACGTGACGAAATCGGCCGAGGTCCAGGCCTTGGTGCAAGCTGCGGTGCAGCAGTGGGGCCGCTTGGACGTGATGGTCAACAACGCGGGCTGGACGCACCGCAACCGCCCCGCGCTTGAAGTCTCCGAAGACGAGTTCGACCGCTGCTACGCGGTCAACATGAAAAGCATCTACCTGGCCACCGTGCACGCGGTGCCGGTGTTCCGGGCGGGCGGCGGCGGCAGCTTCATCAACATCGCCTCCACCGCCGGGGTGCGCCCGCGCCCAGGTCTGACCTGGTACAACGGCTCCAAAGGGGCCGTCATCACCACCAGCAAGTCACTGGCGGCTGAGCTGGGGCCAGACAACATCCGCGTCAACTGCATCAACCCGGTGTTCAACCCCGACACGGGCTTGTCCGCCGAGTTTGCGGGCGGACCGGTGGACGATGCGCGTCGCGCCAAGTTTTTGGCCACCATTCCGCTGGGGCGCTTTTCAAGCGCCTTGGACGTGGCCAACGCCGCGCTCTACCTGGCCAGCGACGAGGGGGCCTTCATCAGCGGCGTGTGCATCGAAGTCGACGGCGCGCGCTGCGTCTGACCCCCTGGAAAACCCCTGCCCCAGCCCTGGCCTGACTGACCGTGCGGCATTCAAGGCTGGGGCACAATGCCCGCATGTCTGAACGCGTCATTGCGCTGGTCGATCAGCGCCACCCCAGCTGGGCTTTGCCCACGCCCTCCACACCACTGCAATTGGCCCAGCTGCCGCTGGACCAATTGCAACGGCCGCTGCGCGATTTGCGCATCAGCGTGACCGACCGCTGCAATTTCCGTTGCAGCTACTGCATGCCCAAAGAGGTGTTTGACAAAGACTACGCCTACCTGCCGCACAGTGCCTTGCTCAGTTTTGAGGAAATCACCCGCACCGCCAGCTTGTTTGCCCAGCGTGGCGTGCAAAAAATCCGGCTGACCGGCGGCGAGCCCCTGCTGCGCAAGAACCTTGAAATTTTGATCGCACAACTCGCCGCGCTGCGCACGCCCGAGGGCCTGCCGCTGGACCTGACGCTGACCACCAATGGCTCCTTGCTGGCGCGCAAGGCCCAAAGCCTCAAAGAGGCCGGTTTGCAACGCGTCACCGTCAGCCTGGACGGGCTGGACGATGCGGTGTTTCGCCGCATGAACGATGTGGATTTTCCGGTGTCCGATGTGCTGGCGGGCATCGAAGCCGCCCAAGCTGCGGGCATGGGGCCCATCAAAGTCAATATGGTGGTCAAACGCGGCACCAACGACCACGAAATCATCCCCATGGCCCGGCATTTCAGGGGTACGGGTGTGGTCTTGCGCTTCATCGAGTACATGGACGTGGGGGCCACCAACGGCTGGCGCATGGACGAGGTGCTGCCCAGTGCACAGGTGATCGAGCGCCTGCAAGCGCAGTGGCCGCTGCTGGCGCTGCAAGCCGCAGCCCCGGGCGAGACCGCCGAGCGCTGGGGCTACGCCAACGCGCAAGGCCAGCACGACCCGGCACTGGGCGAAATTGGCGTCATCAGCAGCGTGACGCAGGCTTTTTGTGGCGACTGCAACCGCGCGCGGCTGTCCACCGAGGGCCGCCTGTACCTGTGCCTGTTTGCCAGCCAAGGCTATGACCTGCGCCCACTGTTGCGCGAGCAAGCCGCCAGCGACGCGCACATCGCCGCCACCCTCGACGCCATCTGGCGTGGCCGCAGCGACCGCTACTCACAGCGGCGCAGTGAGTTGCCACCCGAGCAGGGTTCCAGCCCAGCCCGCCGGGTCGAGATGAGCTACATCGGCGGCTGAGCGGTCCACGCTGTGATCCCCTGCGACGCCAGCGCCATCACCGGACTGGTTCTGGCCGGGGGACAGGGCCTGCGCATGGGGGGCGTGGACAAGGGGCTGCAGGACTTGAGGGGTGCGCCCTTGGCCAGGCATGCGCTGCGGCGCCTGCAAACACAAAGCCGGCCGCTGCACGCGCTGGCCATCAACGCCAACCGCAACCCGCTTGCGTACGCGGCGCTGGGTGTGCCCGTATGGCCTGACCATGTGCCTGACCCTGTGGAGGACTTTGCAGGGCCTTTGGCCGGGTTTTTGAGCGGCATGCAGCACTGCACCACGCCGCTTTTGCTCACCGTGCCCTGTGACACGCCACTGTTGCCGCTGGACCTGGCCGAGCGGCTGCTGCAAGCGATGCAAGCCCAAGACGCCGAGCTGGCCATGGCCAGCGCCAGGCAGCCGGACGGATCCAGCCCGGATGCGCAAGGGGCTGCCCCCCTGCGGCCTCAGCCGGTGTTTTGCCTGCTCACAGTGGGGCTGAAAGACAGCTTGTCGCAGTTCCTGGCCCAAGGGGGCCGCAAAGTCGGGGCTTGGGCCGCCTTGCACCGCTGCGCCCTGGTGCCGTTTGACCGCGAGAGCGATGCACCCGACGCTTTCTTCAATGCCAACACGCTGCCCGAATTGCAGCGCTTGGCATCAGGCTGAAGCCGCTGAAGCGGCTCAGGCCGCGTGGGTGTGTGCTTCGGTGCCTCGGGCATCGTCCCCCACGATGGGGCCTTTGCCGCTGAAACGCTCCAAGGCCAAGTAGATCACCGGGGTGATGTACAAGGTCACGGCCTGCGAAAACACCAAGCCCCCCACCACCGCCAAGCCCAGCGGCTGGCGCAGTTCAGCGCCAGCACCCAGACCCAGGGCAATTGGCAAGGCCCCCATCATGGCGGCGATGGTCGTCATCATGATCGGGCGAAAGCGCAGCACACAGGCTTCGCGGATGGCTTGCTTGGGGCTCATGCCGCGGTGGCGCTGCGCCTCCAGGGCAAAGTCAATCATCATGATGGCGTTCTTTTTGACGATGCCAATCAGCAGCAGCACACCGATCGTGGCGATCAGCGTCAAGTCCTGCCCAAACAGCATCAAGGTGCCCAAGGCCCCCACGGCTGCCGAGGGCAGGCCCGCGAAGATCGTGATCGGGTGGATGTAGCTCTCGTAGAGCACGCCCAGCAGGATGTAGATCACCAGCAAGGCCGAGATGATCAGGATGGACTGGCTGCCTTGAGAGTCTTTGAACACCGCCGCGTCCCCGCCGTAGGTGGTGATGATGGATTTGGGCAAAGCGATGGCGTCACTGGCTTGCTCGATCTTGGTGGTGGCGTCGCCCAAGGCGGCCCCCGGCGCCAGGTTGAAGGACACCGTCACGGCCTGCAACTGGCCCACATGGTTGATCGAGGTCGGCCCCACCGTGCGCTCCACCGTGGTGAAACTGGACAGGGGCACCAAGCTGCCGTTGCTGGAGCGGACATAAATGCCGCCCAGCGCGCTTTCGTCTTGCTTGGCCTCCGGCGACACCTCCATGATCACCTGGTAGCTGTCGGTGGACAGGTACATGGTGGAGACTTGGCGTTCACCAAAGGCACTGAACAAGGCGGTGCGGATGCTGTCCACCGACACGCCCAAGGTGTTGGCGCGGTCGCGGTTGATCTTGAGCTGGGCTTGCAGGCCGCGCAGCTGGGCGTCGCTGGTCACGTCGCGGAAGATCGGATCGGCCCGCATTTTTTCTTGCAGCTTGTTGGCCCAGACGTTGAGCTGGTCAGCCTGCACGCTTTGCAAGATGTACTGGTAACGGGCCTTGGTCTGACGACCGCCCAATTGCAGGTTTTGCACCGGGCGCAAGAAGACATTGATGCCGGCAATGCCGCGCAGCTTTTTGCGCAAGTCTTCGACCACCGTTTTCATGGGCTTGCGCTCAGACTGGGGCTTGAGGGTGATGAACATCCGCCCTGTGTTTTGTGCGCCCACGCCGCCGTTGAACGAGCTCACGGCCAACACATTGGGGTCATTGCGGATCACGTTGGCCGCACGCTCTTGCAGTTTGATCATGGCGCCGAAGGACACGTCTTCGGAGGCCTCGGTCTGCGCCTGGATCTGGCCAATGTCCTCTTCTGGGAAGAATCCTTTGGGAATGACCACCACCATCCAGGCCGTGGCCACAAACGTGGCCAGCGCCACCAACAAAATGCTTTTGGAGTGGGCCAAAGCGAAGTCCAGGCTGCGCGAGTAGCTGGCCAAGGTGGCGTTGAAGGCTTTTTCAAACGAACGCACGATCAGGCCAGGCTTCTTTTTGTGGTCTTCGTCCGTCAAATACCGGCTGGCCAGCATGGGCACGAGCGTCAGGGAGACGAAGGCCGACACGCCAATCGACAAGCCCACCACCACCGCGAACTCGTGGAACAACAGGCCAATCACGCCGGGCATGAAGAAAATCGGGATGAACACCGCCACCAAGGAGGTGGAGATGGAGATGATGGTGAAGCCCATTTCACGGGCACCCACCACCGCTGCCTTGAAGGGGGGCACCCCTTCCTCGATGTGGCGGATGATGTTTTCGAGCACCACGATGGCGTCGTCCACCACCAAGCCCACCGCCAGCGTCAAACCCAGCAAAGAGATGTTGTCCAGGCTGTAATTCAGGCCCCACAGCAAGGCCACCGCGCCAATCAGCGAGACGGGCAGCGACAAAGCCGGGATGGCTGTGGCCACGAACCGACGCAAAAACAGAAAAATCACCAAAACAACCAAAATGATCGTGCCCAGCAAGGTCAGCGTCACGTCTTCAAGCGCATGGCGGATGGACTGTGAGCGGTCGTTGACCGGGGTCATGTTGACCGATTGAGGCATCTGGGCCTTCAGGCTGGGCAAGGTTTTGAACACCGCATCCACCACCCGTACGGTGTTGGCCCCTGGCTGGCGCTGGATGGCCAAGGTGATGGTGTTTTCGCCATTGAGCGTGGCCCAGGTTTTGATGGTCTCCACGCTGTTTTCCACCGAGGCGATGTCTTTCAGGCGCACCGGGCTGCCACCCTTGTTGCTGACGATCAGTTCGGCAAACTCGGCGGCCGTGCCCATTTGTTTGTTGGCCTGAATGACCAAGGTTTGCTTGTCGCCTTCAAACGTGCCGGCCGGCGTGTTGACGTTGGCCAAACGCAAAGCGCTGCTGAGTTCGTCCAAGCCCAAATTGCGGGCGACCAAGGCTTCGGGCTTCACGCGCACGCGCACCGCAAACCGCTTGGCCCCGTAAATATTGACCTGCGCCACACCGTCGATGGTGGACAGCGTGGGCGAAATCAAGTGCTCGGCATAGTCTTGCAGCTCGGACTGCGACATCGCGGGCGAGCTCAAGGCCACAAACAAGACCGGCGCGTCGGCCGGGTTGACCTTGCGGTAGGAAGGTGGAATGGTCATGTCCACCGGCAGCGTGCGTTGCGCCCGCAACAGCGCCGCCTGCACGTCCAGGGAAGCCGCGTCGATGTTGCGGCTTTCTATGAATTCAAGCGTGACGTTGGTGGTGCCCAGGGTGCTGGTGGAGCTCATCACCTTCAGCCCCGGAATCGTCTGAAATTGCTTTTCCAAGGGCAAGGCCACCGAGCTGGCCATGGTTTCGGGGCTGGCCCCGGGCAAAGCGGCAAACACGCTGATCACCGGCGTGTCGTAGCTGGGCAGCGCCGACACGGGAATGTTTTTGTAACCAATGACCCCCGCCAACACGATGGCGGTGTTCAGCAAAACCGTCATCACAGGACGGCGAATGAAAAGCTCGGAAAAGTTCATCTCGGGCCTACCTGGTGTTCAAGCACAGTGGTGTCAATAAATGGCGCTGAAAGGGCTCGCGCCCATCACTTGGCGGCAGGCTTTTCGGCCTCTGTGGCGGCTTTGGGCGGCCCGTCTTTGGCACCGTCCTTGGCACCATCTTTGGGCGCGTCCTTCGGTGCGTCTTTGGCCCGCTCCACCACAGCCACGCCAGGGCGCACATTCTGTTTGCCGTCGGTGACGACCACATCGCCTGCCTCGACCCCCGTCACCACCGCATCTGCGCCCGAGGCGTAAACGATTTTGACGATTTTGGGCACGGCCTTGCCTTCTTTGACGGTGAACAGCACCGAGCCCCGCACACTTTGCACGATGGCGGCCTGCGGCACGACCAAGGCGTTGGGCAGATTTCTGACTTCCATGTCCACGTTGGCGAACAGGCCAGGCCAGAGTTTGTTGTCGGCGTTGTCAAAGACCGCCTTGAGCTTGATGGTGCCGGAGTTGGCGTCGATGGTGTTGTCCACAAAGTCCAGACGCCCCACCATGGGTTTGGGCATTTCTGCGGTGGTGGCACTGACCCGGATGGCTGCAGACTTTTGGTAGGAGGAGAAAACACCGCCAAATTCAGCTTGAGGAATGGTGAACGCAATCGCAATCGGGTGGAGCTTGACCACGTTCACCAAGGGCGTGACGTTGGCCTGAACAATGCTGCCCAACTGGGTATTGATCGCCCCCAAACGGCCCGCAAAAGGCGCGGTCACGCGGGCGTATGAGACGGCCACTTGTGCGGCTTGCACCGCGGCCTTGTCCGAGGCCACGGCCGCAGACTGGGATTCAACCTGGAGCATGGCCGTGTCCACCGCAGCGGCAGAGACGAAATTTTTGGCCACCAGGTCTTGGCTGCGGGCCAATTGGCGCTTGGCGTCGTTCAGGGCCGCCTGGTCTTTGGCCAGTTGCGCCTGGGCTTTGAGCAAGTTGGCCTCATCGGTGCGCGCATCCAGTGTGAACAGCACGTCACCAGCTTTGACGAATTGACCTTCTTTGATGTGAACTTTGGTGATCACACCGGTCATTTGTGCGCGGATATCGACGTTGGCCAAGGAGACCACCGAACCCACGGCTTTGAGCGAGACCGGCACATTGCGGCTTGTGACGGTGACTGTGGAGACCGACACTGGCCCGGAGGCCACAGGGGCAGACGCCGGTGCTGCGGGAGCCGGTGCGGGGGAGTCCGTTGGAGCGGCAGGTGCAGAAGTTGCAGAAGGTGCTGATGAAGGCCCGACATCCGGGGTTTTGGAGCAAGCCAGCAGCGCCAACGCGCAGGCCCCTGTTAAGGCGAGTTTCAAGCTCCAAGCGGTGCACGCACTGTCATTGCCGTTCATTTTTCAATCCAATAGGGGGCTTTGGTCTGACCCCGCATCTTGGGCAAACCGTGTCCAGATGCGGGCAAAAAACCAGTTTATGCGATGAATGTGTTTTTTTGTAAAAGTGACAAAAACGCGCTCCAAGCGCCTGCAGGTCCCCGCAAGTCGGTGCACGGAGTTTGAAGAGCGCAAGCTCAGCGCCTCAGAACCTGCGCCACGCCTTGATTGGCCAGCGCATCGGCCCTTTCATTGCCGGGATCGCCCGCATGGCCTTTGACCCAATGCCATTCGATGCGGTGTCCCGAGGTGGACACCAAATGGTCCAGGGCCTGCCACAGCTCGACGTTTTTGACAGGCTCTTTAGAGGCGGTGCGCCATCCCTTGGCCTTCCAGCCGTGAATCCATTCCAAGATGCCTTTGCGCACGTACTGGCTGTCCAAGTAAAGCATCACATGGCAAGGCCGCTTGAGGGCTTTGAGCGCCTCGATGACCGCTGTCAGCTCCATGCGGTTGTTGGTGGTGTTGGGCTCGCCGCCAAAAAGTTCACGCACATGCGTGCCCGACTGCATGCGCACGCCCCAGCCGCCTGGGCCGGGGTTGCCTTTGCAGGCGCCATCGGTGTGGATGTCCACGGTGTTCAGTGTCATGTTCTAAAAAAGGGGTTCAGGGTCCAGGGACCTGCGGGATCACGAGAGAACGGGGCTTGGCCTCGACTGCACAAGCGGCGTCGGTGCGGGCAGCCGGGGCCACCACCGCAGCGGGCGATCGTACCGCGCGCCAGTTGCGCGCGGACAACAAGCGCCCGCCCGGCACCCGTTTGGTGGCCACGATCAGGTAGGCACTGCCTGACATCGGCGTCGCCAGGCTCCCCCCCTCAAAGCGGCTGAGCTGGACCTCAAAACCCAGCAAGCGAAGCCAATCGCGCAAACGGTGGTATCCAACCAGTTGGGCGGAGGGCTGGGATGGCTGGGGGGACTGCTGGCGCATCCATCGCCGCTGCCGCCAACCCCACCAGCTCAAAGGGTTGATCCCCGTGATGAACACCTGCCCCTCTGGGATCAGCACCCGCTCGACCTCGCGCAAACAGGCGTGCGGGTCGGCGGAGCGCTCCAGCGTGTGCGGCAACACCACCAAATCGAGCGAATCCGCCGGCCAAGGCCAGGCGCGGCTGTCCAGCCACAAGTCGGGCGCCCTGCCAGGCTCCGTTGGCGGCTCAAACTCGGTGCGAGCCACCCAGCGGTGCGGCATGCGGTTGGCGCGCAAAGCATCGAGCTCGGGCCAACCGACTTGCAAGGCGTGGTAGCCAAACACATCGGCCAGCAAAGCATCGGCCTGGGCCTGCTCCCAGACACGCAGGCGGCGGGCCGTGGGCGCACCCAGTCCTTGCAACCAAGGGCTGTCTGCGGGGGGGGTTTCTATAATCTCTGACGCCATGAATCTGATTCCACTGCCCGCATTCTCCGACAACTACATCTGGTTGTTGCACGACGAGCTGCGCCTGTTGGCGGTGGACCCGGGCGACGGTGCGGCGGTGCTGGCCTGGATGGCCCAACATCCGGGCCTGAAGCTCGAGCACATTTGGGTCACCCACCACCACGCAGACCACACGGGGGGCCTGTTGGCCTTGGTGCAAGCCACGGGTGCACAGGTGCATGGCCCCGCCCTCGAAAAACTGCCCGTCCAGCACCTGCCGGTGTCGGGAGGGCAAATCCTCCACTGGAACGGCTGGACCTGCGAGGTGATCGACGTGCCTGGCCACACGGCGGGCCATGTGGCCTATTGGTGTCAGGCGGCCGGGCAAGCGCCCGTGCTGTTTTGTGGCGACACCTTGTTTTCGGGCGGTTGCGGTCGCTTGTTTGAAGGCACGCCCGCCCAAATGCTGCAATCGCTCGATCGCTTGGCCGCCCTGCCGGGAGACACCCGGGTGTGCTGCGCCCACGAGTACACGCTGTCAAACCTGAACTTCGCCCTGGCAGTGGAGCCCGGCAATGCCGATCTGCAAGCCTACGCCCAGCGCTGTGAGCGCCTGCGGGCCGAGCTGCAACCCACACTGCCAGTGGATTTGTCCACCGAGCGCGCCATCAACCCCTTCTTGCGAAGCCGACTGCCGGCCCTGCGCAGCGCAGCCCAGCAACACACGCCGGGAGCGACGGACGAGGTGTCCGTCTTTGCCGCGCTTCGGCAATGGAAAAACGACTTTCGATGAACCCCTTCAAACGCTTACCAGCCCGCTCACTGAAGCTGGGGCTCGCGCTGTGCGTCGCGCTTTGGCTCACTGCGTGCGCCAACCTGGCCCCTGCCACTTCGCCCTCTACTGCAGTGGCCGAGCCCGTTGCGAGCACCTCAGCGACCGCGCCTGTGGCCGAGCCTGGCACAAGCCATTTTGCCCAAGGCGATCTGCCCGTCTCGCTCAAACCGCGCGCCAGCTTGGGCCTGCTGCCCCCGCAAGACATTTGGGAGCGCATTCGCCGGGGCTTTGCCATGCCCGATCTGGACAATGAGCTGGTGCGTGACCGTGAGCAGTGGTATGCCACCCGGCCCGACTACATGCTGCGCATGACCGAGCGCTCACGCCGCTACTTGTTCCACATTGTTGGGGAGCTGGAGCGCCGCAACATGCCCACCGAGCTGGCCTTGCTGCCTTTCATTGAGTCGGCCTTCAACCCCGAAGCGGTGTCTTCCGCCAAGGCCGCGGGCATGTGGCAGTTCATGCCCGCCACCGGCAAGTACTTTGACCTCAAGCAAAACATGTTCCGCGACGAGCGACGCGACGTGCTCGAGTCCACCCGCGCCGCACTGGACTACCTGCAAAAGCTGTACGACATGTTTGGCGACTGGCACTTGGCGCTGGCCGCCTACAACTGGGGTGAAGGCAGCGTGGGCAAAGCCCTGGCACGCAACAAAGCCTTGGGCAAAGCGCTGACCTACAGCGATCTGAACATGCCCAACGAGACCCGCTACTACGTGCCCAAGCTGCAAGCCGTGAAGAACATCGTGGCGCAACCTGAGGCCTACAACGTTCAGTTGCCCTTGATCCGCAACCACCCGTATTTCAAGAGCGTGGCCATTGAACGGGACATCGACGTGGCCATTGCGGCCAAATTTGCCGACGTCAGCCTGGCCGACTTCAAGGCGCTGAATCCGTCGATGAGCCGCCCCGTGATTTTGGCGGCGGGTACACCGCAGGTCTTGCTGCCTTGGGACAACGCCGACACCTTCGAGCGCAACTTGCGAGAGCACGGCCGCCAGCCTCTGGCGACATGGACGGCCTGGGTGGCCCCTCGCACCATGAAAGCCGAAGAAGCCGCCCAGAGCGTGGACATGCCGGCGGATCTGTTGAGAGCGGCCAATGGCATCCCGGCCAAGATGCTGGTCAAAGCCGGCTCTACTTTGTTGGTTCACCGCAAAGGCGCACTCGACAAAGACGTGACCGAGCACATGGCCGACAACGCCCAACTGGCGCTGGCCCCCGAAGTGGTGCTCAAGCGCGTGTTGGTCACCGCTCGCAAAGGCGACAACTTGGCCATTTTGGCGGCACGCCACGGCGTGACAGCGGCCAACATGGCCAGCTGGAACAGCATCAATGTGGTGAGTGCCCTCAAGCCCGGGCAATCCTTGGCGGTCTTCGTGCCCAGCCAAGCGGCGCGACCTGGCCCCAAAGCAGCCCCAGCTCGCCACCGTGGCAAAGTGGTGGCCAAAAACAGCCCCGCCAAATCGTCAAGCGCCCGACAAAAATCAAAACGCTGAGTCCACGGGGCAGCGCGCCGCCATGCGGGCGGGGCAAGTGCCTCAAGCGGCGATCAAGCCGCGAAACGGCTTTTGGCCCGCAGGGCAAAGCGGTTGTCAAAGGTAGCCATCAGCCACGCCCGGCTGGTGGCCAAACGCCCCGTCAAGCGGGCTTGGGCCCGCCAGAGGTTGTGGACGGCGTCCTCTTGGATCACGCCGTCCAGCGCGTAGGATTCGCGCAATTTTTCGAAGGCTCCCAAGTAGATGCCCCGGTCGTTCATCCAGTAAGCCGGGGGCACGGTCTTGAACAAATCGCTGGGCCCGGCGGTCTTGAGCCATTTCAGGGCGCGCACCACGCCATCGCTCAAGGCCTGAGCCACCGCCGGTTGGTGGAGCAAAAAATCCTCACTCGCCATCAGGCAAGCCCCCGGCACCGCACCCCCCATCACCAAGGCGCTGCCTTGCAAGCTGCGCGCCTCGCCCACCATCACGATGTCGCCCTTTTGCTCCAACCAGTGCATCAGCGGGTCGGGGTTGCACAGGGCGTCGATGCTGCCTTCGCGCAGGGCTTCGACCACCGCCGGGGAGGCCCCGACCTCGACAAAATTCACATCCTCGGGCAACACCCCGTGGAGCAGCAGCCATTGGCTGGCCATGGCATGGGTGGACGAGCCCAGGGCACTGATGCCCACCCGACTGCCTTTGAGCTCGGCCAGTGAACGCAAGCGTCCCCGGCGACTGGCCACCCCCATGCTGACCTGGGGGGTGCGTCCCATCAAAGCAAACGCCTGGTGTTTGTGCCCCTGTTGCTTCAAGGTGAAGACGTGTTCAAAGGCTGCGGCCATCACCTCGGCCTTGCCCGAGAGCAGACTGGCCATGGCATGGCTGCCCGCTTCGTGGGGCAAAAAATCCACGCTCAGCCCAGCTTGGCGAAAAAAGCCCAACTGATCGGCCAGCGTCAAGGGCAATTGGTACAGGCTGTGCCGGGCCGCCAAGGCGATGCTGATGCGGGGCAAGCGGCTGGGGCTTGAACTGGGCTGGGGCGTCTGATTGGCGCGCGCAAGCAGCGGCCAGCAGCTTGCCGCTGAGGCCAGCGAGAGCCATTGCCTGCGCCGAACATCCATGACACGCGCCCCATCTCAAAAAGTTGAACAAGCGCTCAGCTTAAGCGCGGGCACGGCGGCGCGCATCGGGAATCATCCGGATCGGGTTTTCACGTAATGGATTGTGCGAAGCCGCTTGGGCCGCACCCGCGTCGAGCTTCAGCGGCGGTCCACCAAGGCATGGGCGATGGTGCCCAGATCGACGTATTCCAGCTCGCTGCCCGCGGGCACACCGCGCGCCAAGCGGGTCACGCGCAGACCGAGCGACTTGAGCATGCCCGCGATCACATGGGCCGTGGCCTCGCCTTCGGCGGTGAAGTTGGTGGCCAAGATCACCTCGCGCAATCCGTCCTCGGATGCGCGCTCGCGCAGCTTGGCCAAGCCGATGTCGTGTGGACCAATGCCGTCCAGCGGACTGAGTTTGCCCATGAGCACAAAGTACAGGCCACGGTAAGTGCCGGTGTGCTCCACCGCCGACTGGTCGGCCGGGGTTTCCACCACGCACAACTGGCTGCGGTCACGTTGGGCATCGGCGCAGGTGTCGCACACATCGGCTTCGGTGAAGGTGTGGCAACGCTGACAATGGCGCACCTGGGCCACCGCATGGTTCAGTGCGCTGGCCAGCTGCAAAGCCGCCGTGCGGTCTCGTTGGAGCAAGTGAAAGGCCATGCGCGATGCCGATTTGACGCCGACCCCGGGCAGTCCTTTGAGGGCCTGCACCAGCACCGCGAGCGCATGGGTATCTGCCACTGTTGGCGCTTCAGAAAGGCAGCTTCATGCCGGCAGGCAAGCCGGCAGTGAGTTTGCCCATCTTTTGCTGCGACAACTCTTCGGCTTGGCGCACGGCGGCGTTGAAGGCAGCGGCCACCAAGTCCTCCAGCATGTCCTTGTCGTCAGCCAGCAAGCTGGGGTCAATGGTCACGCGTCGCACCTCGTGCTTGCAGGTCATCAAGACTTTGACCAGGCCCGAACCCGACTGACCTTCGACCTCGATGTGGGCCAGTTCGTCTTGCGCTTTTTTGAGGTTGTCCTGCATGGCTTGCGCTTGCTTCATCAGGCCGGCGAGTTGTCCTTTGTTGAACATGGGGGTGTCTTTCTTGAAATGAAAATCAGAGGGGCTGAATGCTGCCGGGCACAATGCGCGCGCCAAAGTCGCGCACCATGGCCTGCACCAGCGGGTCGTTTTGAATGAGGGCTTCGGCAGCCACCATTTTGGCTGCAGCCGCTACGGCCAGACGCTTGGCCGGGCTGTCCACGACCGCGCCCAGCTCCACCACCAAGCTGACGCTGTGGCCTGCGGCCTGCAAGGCGGTTTGCAGGCGATCGCGGGTGCTGGGCATGTTGAGCGATTCGCGTTCGATGCGCAGCAGCCACTGGCCTTTGCTGCGGGTGAGCAATTGCGACTGCAGTGCCAACTCGCGCACCAGCGCGGAGATGGCGTCAGCGGCCATGAGCTGGCCCACGGTGTCGGCCCAAAAGTCGCCCTCGGGGGTGGCTTGCAATGGAGCTTCCGGGCGCTTGAGCGCATCCACCCGGCTGGTGGGCGACGGCGCGACGCCCTCGCGCACGGGCAAGGGCCGGATGGCTGGCGACGTGGCCGGTGCGGGTGACGATGGGCCGGTTGCCGGGTCCATGTCTTCCCATGGGGGAATGTCCTGAGGCATGTCTGCCAGCGCCTCTGGGG
>JAHECM010000051.1:15553-19801 GCA_024641725.1 Limnohabitans sp.
GGTTTGAAGGCCAAAAGCCGCAACAGCACCATGGTCAGCGCCGCATATTCGTCCGGCGCCAAGCCCAGTTCGGTGCGCCCGTGCAAACACAGGCTGTAGAGCAACTGGGTTTCTTCGGCCGACAGGCTGAGGGCCAGATCGGCCACGGTCTGCGCATCGGGGTCATCGGCGTCTTGCGCCATGCCGGGCACCGCTTGCATGACCGCCATGCGCTGCAACACGGTGCTCATGTCTTCGAGCGTGGCGGCTGCAGAAACACCGTGCAAACGCAAAGCATCCACCAGCTCCACAATGCTCGCGCCATCGCTGTCGGCCAAGGCTCGCAGCAAGCCCAGCACATGGCTGCGGTCCACACTGCCCAGCATCTGGCGCACACCCGCCTCCAGCAACTGGCCGCTGCCAAAGGCAATGGCTTGGTCGGTCAGGCTGAGCGCATCGCGCATCGAGCCCCGCGCAGCGCGGGCCAACAAGCGCAAAGCCGAGGGCTCGGCGCTCAGGTTTTCGGCTTGCAAGACGCGGGTGAGGTGCTCAAAAACCGTCTCCGGTGCCATGGGGCGCAGGTTGAACTGCAGGCAACGCGAGAGCACCGTGACCGGCACTTTTTGCGGATCGGTCGTGGCCAGCACGAACTTCAGGTACTCGGGCGGCTCTTCGAGCGTCTTGAGCATCGCGTTGAACGCGGTGTTGGTGAGCATGTGGACTTCGTCGATCATGAAGACCTTGAAGCGCCCTTGGACGGGCTTGTAAACCGCTTGCTCCAGCAGGCTTTGCACTTCGTCCACGCCCCGGTTGGAGGCGGCATCCAGTTCGGTGTAGTCCACAAAACGGCCGGCATCGATGTCGCGACAAGCCTGGCACACGCCGCAGGGTTCGGCCGTGATGCCGCCCTGCCCGTCCAAGCCTTGGCAGTTGAGCGACTTGGCCAAAATGCGCGACACCGTGGTCTTGCCCACCCCTCGGGTTCCAGTGAACAGGTAAGCGTGGTGCAGGCGTTGCTGGGTCAGCGCATTGGACAAAGCCTGAACCACATGCTCCTGCCCCACCATTTCGGTGAAAGAACGTGGGCGGTACTTGCGGGCAAGGACAAGGTAAGACATAGGGTGCGATTCTATCGGGCCAAAGTACAGCCCGAGAGCCAGGGCTGCCCATTTTCATGAGGATGCAAATAAGTGAGACCGGCCCCAGAAAAACACCCGCACTCGCCTACAATCAACCCCGACGGGCCTTCCCGCATGGGGAAGCGGCCAACCGGGTCAGGCGGGGAACCGAGCAGCCCTAACCGCCAAGCCAGTGCCGGGGTCAAGGCTCGTCACCTCTCATTTTGCGCAGAATCCCACACGCTCCAGTTCTGCAGCACCGGTTCTACAGCTGCACTTTCGCCGCAGCCTTTCCGCCGCAACACTTCCGCCTCAGAACATCCCCCGCCGCGCCTTAGCCCCTCAAGCCCCACTTGGCAGACGACCCCCAAAAAAAGCAAAACCCGGTCAAAGCCGGGTTCTGAAATCGCCCCGATCCACATCGGGCAAGCGCAGACTGCATCAAGCCATACGGCGACGGAGCATCGGAAACGCCAGCGTTTTGGCCTTGGCTTGCACCGCCTGGACAGGGACCGATTGGCCCGATTGGATGAATTGCGACACCAGCGCATCCGCCGCTGGGTGCGCTCCAGTGCGGCTGGACTCAAAATGCAAGCGGGTTTGCTGGGCCATTTGGGCCACAAAGTTCTGAGGGTAATCCCTGACATTGAAGCCTCGCAATGCCATCACTTTCATGAATGCGTTGGCAGCCTCTTCGACGGCAGCTTGGTAGTCGGTGGAAACAACTGGGCTCATGTCATCCTCTTGTGCGGTATGTTTAGACAAGCCTCTAACGCAGGTCAGGCACAGCCGGAGGACACGATTTGTATAAATTTGTTACTTGCCGGCCAAAATACCTTCAGCTGCCCGCTGGCCGCTGGCCAAGCAAGCCGTCAGCAAGTAGCCCCCAGTGGGGGCCTCCCAGTCCAACATCTCACCCGCACAGTACACCCCGGGCAGCGGCCCAAGCATGAGATGCGGGCTCAATCCCCGCTCGCAGACGCCGCCAGCGGTGCTGATCGCCTCGGCCAGCGGGCGCGGGGCTTTGAGCCGAATGGGCAAGCCCTTGATGGCACGCGCCAAGGCCTGCGGCTCAGCCCAAACCTGTGCCGGGCACAGCTCATGAATCAGCCCCATCTTGACGCCTTGCAGCCCCAATCGGCCCTTGAGGTGACTCGACCAACTGCGGCTGCCGCGCGGTCGACTGACCTCGTCCAACACCTGCGCCACAGATTTGGCGGGCAGCAAGTCCAGCGCAAGCTCGGCTTGGCCCTGGCGCAGACATTGCTCGCGCAAATCGGCCGACGCGGCGTAAATCAAACTGCCTTCCACCCCGGTTTCGGTGACCACGAACTCGCCCAGGCGAGACACCGAGGGACCGTCTGCCGCAGCGCCAGTCGTCCATTGGATGGCCACCGACTTGAGCGGCTCCCCTGCAAATCGACTGCGAAAGTGTGCGCACCAGCCTTGCCCATCGGGGCCTTGCACATCAAAACCGCAATTGGCCGCTTGCAAAGGGGCCAGCGCCACACCCCGCTGCGCCAGCAGCGCCATCCAGCTGCCGTCTGAACCCAGTCGTGGCCAACTGCCCCCGCCCAAAGCCAGCAGTGTGGCCTGGGCTTTGACCCGCAGTGGGGCTTGGCCCTCGCCGCGTGCAAACACCAGCTCATCACCCTGCCAGCCTAGCCAGCGGTGCCGCATGTGGAATTGAACCGCGACCCCGTTGATTGGGTGGCGCAGCCGCTGCAGCCAAGCGCGCAGCAAGGGGGCCGCTTTCATCTCCTCCGGGAACACCCGACCGGATGTGCCGACAAAGGTGTCGATGCCCAAGTTGTGCGCCCAGGCCCGCACCATCGGGCCGTCCATGCCATCCAGCCATTGGCCCACCCAGTGGCGGGCTTGCCCATAGCGCTGGTCAAACTGTGGACGCGCCTCGCCATGGGTGAGATTCAGCCCTCCCCGGCCCGCCAACAAAAATTTGCGCCCCACCGACGGCATGGCGTCAAACAGATGCACCTGCCGGCCCGCCCGCGACAAAACATCGGAAGCCATCAAGCCAGCGGGGCCGCCTCCGACGATGACGACATCTGCCGCGAAGTGCTCTGGGGTGCCCGGTGAAGAAAGTGAAGTGGGTGAATTCATGAAATAAAAAAGAAACTCTGGTGACAGCCAGGCGGTCAGGCCGCCCGGATTCTGTCAAAATAGCCGCAACTTTAGCCGCATATTCATTCTTGATAAGGAACAGGCCATGGCCAGCGATCTGATCAAACACATCTCCGACGCTTCGTTTGAAGCCGACGTGCTCCAATCCACCCAACCCGTCGTGGTGGACTTCTGGGCCGAATGGTGCGGACCCTGCAAAATGATCGCCCCGATCTTGGACGAAGTGGCTGGCGCCTACGAAGGCAAGCTCCAAGTCACCAAAATGAACGTGGACGAAAACCGCGACGTGCCGGCCAAGTTTGGTATTCGTGGCATCCCGACCCTGATGATTTTCAAAGACGGGCAACTCGCCGCCACCAAAGTCGGGGCCATGAGCAAATCCCAACTGACCGCTTTCATCGACCAGCAACTCGCCTGATTCCCCATCGGGCCTGCTTCACCGACCGGGACTGCATGTCCCGGTTTTCATTTCTGGCGGTCCAGGCCAGAAAACCTGTCATAATTTCCGCTCAGCAAGCACCCGAACGGTGCGCCCACTCAGAGCCACCGGCACTTGATCTCTCTACCCCAGAGCCAGGCCGGCCTTGAATCCCTCCCCCCGGTTTTTCTGCATACGGCACCAACAAGCCGTTTTGATACAGGCCATTTCCCATGCATTTGAATGAACTCAAGGCACTCCATGTGTCTGAACTCCTGAAGCAAGCCGACGCGCTCGAAATCGAGAACACAGGCCGCATGCGCAAGCAGGAGCTGATGTTTGCCATCATCAAAAAACGCGCCAAAGCGGGCGAACAGGTGTTTGCCGACGGTGTGCTTGAAATTTTGCCCGACGGCTTTGGCTTTTTGCGCAGCCCAGACAGCAGCTACACCGCCAGCACCGACGACATTTACATCAGCCCCAGCCAAGTGCGCCGCTTTAACCTGCACACCGGCGACATGATCGAAGGCGAAGTGCGCATCCCCAAAGACGGCGAGCGCTACTTTGCATTGACCAAGCTCGACAAGGTCA